>JAHDHM010000293.1 GCA_020631315.1 Acidimicrobiales bacterium | reverse complement strand
CAGCCACGCCTCCATCGCCAACCGCACCATCGAGACGGTGTTCGTCACCAGCGACGGCGCGGTGGTGCACCAGAGCCAGAACCACGTGATGCCCGACATGCGCGTCGTCGCACACGCCGACGGCATGACCCAGATCCGTTCCTTCGGCGGCTTCTCCCAGATGGGCCAGGGCGGTCTCGAGGTGCTCGACCGGTTCGGCTTCGCCGAGGCTGCGCCCCGATTGGTGTCCGAGGCGATCGAGCTGCTCAGCGCGCCGAACTGCCCGACCGACACGATGGACCTGCTCCTGGCGCCCGACCAGATGGTCCTCCAGATCCACGAGTCGATCGGCCATCCGCTCGAGCTCGACCGCATCCTCGGCGACGAACGCAACTTCGCCGGCACCAGCTTCGTGACCATGGACATGTTCGGGTCGTTCCAGTACGGCTCGCCGCTGCTCAACGTCACGTTCGACCCGACCGTCGACGGCGAGCTGGCCACCTACGCCTTCGACGACGAGGGCACGCCGGCGACACGGCAGTACCTCATTCGTGACGGTGTGCTCGAGCGACCCCTGGGTGGTGCGTCGAGCCAGCGCCGCGCCGACATGGACGGAGTCGCCAACTCCCGTTCGTCGGCGTGGAACCGTGCGCCGATCGACCGCATGGCCAACCTCAACGTCGAGCCAGGTGACCAGTCGTTCGACCAGCTCGTCGGCTCCGTCGAGCGTGGCGTGTACCTCGAGACCAACACGTCGTGGTCGATCGACGACAGCCGCAACAAGTTCCAGTTCAGCTGCGAGCGCGGCACCCTGATCGAGGACGGCGAGCTCACCACCGTGGTGCGCAACCCGAGCTACCGCGGCGTGTCCCGCGAGTTCTGGCGCAGCCTCTCGGGCGTGGGCGATCCCTCCACGTTCGAGGTCATGGGCGTGCCGAACTGCGGCAAGGGAGAACCCTCGCAGGTCATCTGGGTCGGCCATGCCTCGCCGCCGTGCAAGTTCTCCGACATCGAGGTCTTCGGAGCCGAATCGTGAGCGGGATGGAATCGACCATGGACGACGTCGCCACGTACACGGACGCGATCGCCACGTTCGCCACCGGGCTCTTGCAGGGCGACGAGGTCCTACTGGCCTCGTTCGACGGTGAGCGCAGCGACTTCATCCGCTTCAACGGTGCGAAGGTGCGTCAGGCCGGCTCGGTGCAGCAGCTGTCGGTCGACCTCGACGTCTCGTCGGGCGCCAAGCACGCCACGGCCACCCTCGGACTGTCGGGCGACCGCGCCGCCGACGAGGCCGCGGTCCGCGCTGCGGTCGAGTCGATGCGCGAACAGCGTGAGGTGGTGCCGGACGATCCGTACTTCCTGTACGCCACCGAGGTCACCTCGACGGAGCACGTGAACGCCGGGACCGCCCCCGCCGGCGACACCATCATCGACACGGTGCGCAGCGAGGCCGCCGGCGAGGACCTCGTCGGGATCTGGGCCGCGGGCCGTCAGTTCTCGGCGTTCGCCAACTCGCTCGGCCAGCGAAACTGGTTCGAGTCGACCACGTTCAACCTGGACTGGTCGCTGTACCTCCACGCCGACAAGGCCACCAAGGAGGGCTACGCCGGGTTCGAGTGGGACGACTCGGTCTTCGCCGCGAAGGTGGCGACCCAGCGTCAGCAGCTCGAGGCGTTGCGCCGCGATCCGGTCACCCTCTCCCCCGGCGACTACCGGGCCTTCCTCACGCCGTCGGCGGTCAAGGAGCTCACCGACATGCTCGCCTGGGGTGGGTTCAGCCTCCGGGCGCACCGGGCCATGGATGCGCCGCTGCTGAAGATGGTCACCGAGGAGCGGTCGTTCGCGCCGCAGGTGAGCATCCGCGAGCACACCGCAGGTGGCGTGGCCCCGAACTTCCAGCGACAGGGCTTCCTTCGCCCCGACGCCGTCGAGCTCATCAGCGACGGTCGGTTCGCCGACCACCTCGTGTCACCGCGTTCGGCCAAGGAGTTCGACGTGCCGACCAACGGTGCCGGCGACTACGAGGCACCCACCTCCATCGCCATCGACCCCGGCACGTTGTCCGGCGACTCGATGGCGGCGCTCGGCACCGGGCTGCACATCGGCAACCTCTGGTACCTGAACTTCTCGGACCGGGCGAACTGCCGTACCACCGGCATGACCCGCTTCGCGACGTTCTGGGTCGAGGACGGCGAGATCGTCGCACCGGTCACGGCGCTGCGGTTCGACGACACGGCGTTCGGGCTGTTCGGCGATCGGCTCGTCGGCCTCACCGACACCAGCGAGGTGCTGCTCGACCCGCAGAGCTACGGCGCACGTTCGACCGAGTCGGCGCGCCTGCCCGGCGCCCTCGTCGAGGACATGCGCTTCACGCTCTGACCCTGCAGATGCGACCCCGGACGCGGCAATGGCGGCGGCATCCGTGCCGCCGCCATTGCGTCAAGGCGATCCGAATCAGTCGCGCAGCTTCGAGATGAGGCGCAGCAGCTCGATGTAGATCCACACGACGGTGACGAGCAGGCCGAGTGCGGCGTACCAGTCCTGCCAACGCTCGTGCGGCCGGCTGTTGAGACGGTCGATGTAGTCGAAGTCGATCAGCAGGTTGAGCGCAGCGATGCCCACGATGACGACGGAGATGCCGATGCCGATCGGGCCGCTGTCGTGGATGAAGGGCACCGAGCTGCCGAAGATCCGCAGCACCCAGCTGATCAGGTACGTGACCATCACGGCCATGGTCGACGCGATGATGAACTTCTGCATCTTCGGAGTGAGGCGCAGACGGCCGCTGGCGTACATGAACCACATGCCGGCGAAGACACAGGCGGTGAGCAGGCCGGCCTGGAGCACGATGCCGTCGTAGGCCGACTCGTAGAGATACGAGAGCCCGCCGATGAAGATGCCCTCGGCAACGGCGTAGGCGGGTGTCAGCACCGGCGACATGGTCGGCTTGAACGCCGCGAACAGCACGAGCCCGAGACCGACGATCGCGCCGACCCACACCATGAAGGTGCCGACCGTGTCGGCGACCCACCAGCCGGCGCCGAAGGAGATGGCGAAGATGGCGAAGGTGAGGCCGATCACCGTCCAGGTGTCGCTGATGCCCGATTCGGTGACCGGACCGGCGGGCGCGCCGGTGTCGAGCGAGCCGCGACCCTGCTGGAACGCGGCACGGGTCAGCATCGGGTTCGACGACTGACGCTCGAGAAGGCCCGAACCCGAGGATGAAGGACGTGGTGCAACCATGTTCCGATTCTACCGCCCTACCCTGCGGTCCCGCCCGACGACGAGGTTCACATGCCCACTCTCCCCCAGCGACCCACATCGGCCCTGCTCCGACTCCTGACGGTGCTGGCCGCCCTCGTCGTCCTGGCCTGTGCGTGTGCATCCGGCGACGACCGGTCCGACTCGACGTCCGACGACGACTCGGCCGAGACGACAGCCGTGACCGAGTCGATCGCGACGGACGACTCCGACGACGGGTCGACCGACACCGCGAGTGCCGACCCCGCGGGAGAGTGGGGCCGCCGCCCGGTCGTGCTCGGCCGTGACGCACCGTCGCCCACCGAACTCGTCACCACCGATCTCATCGTCGGCGACGGCGCGGAGGCGATGCCCGGCGACACCGTGCTCGTGCACTACGTCGGCGTCCGCTACGAGGACGGCGTGCAGTTCGACGCGTCGTGGGACCGTGGTCAGCCGTTCGAGTTCGTGCTCGGCGCCGGCCAGGTGATCCAGGGTTGGGACCGCGGGTTCGAGGGGATGATGGTCGGCGGACGCCGCGAGCTGATCATCCCGTCCGATCTCGCCTACGGCGACCGTGGCGCCGGCGCCGACATCCCGCCAGGCCAGACGCTGATCTTCGTCGTCGATCTCCTCGACCTCGCTCCGGCCCCGCCGCTGTGGCCCGAGCCGTTCGAGAACTCCGCCGAGCGGGTGTCGGTCCCGAACCAGGGCGGCGACTTCGAGGGCACCGCGCTGTCCGACAGCTTCGGTGCCAGCCGAGTCCTGCTGATCGGCGACGAGTTCAACGAGAACCTGCCCGAGGGCGAGGGCCTCGAGGTGTGGCTGGCGTTCGGCCTGATGGAGGTGGCCGACACCCTGGCCGCGAACGACCTGTCACAGGTGACCTTGCGTTCCCAGACGCTGCAGGCCGTCGACGGTGACCCGTTCACCGACCTCGGCGAGCTCAGCGTCCAGGTCGTGCCCAACCAGTCGTTCCCGCCCGACGACGAGGCTCGTGCGAGCGAGAGCGCGTCGGCCCCGTGCGTCGCCGACGTGGAAGCCCGCGGTCTCACCTGTGACGTGTCGGAGATCGTCGCCGACGCCATCGCATCGGGCACCGACGAGATCTCGTTCCGCATCCGGTTCGCCGAACCCAGCGACAACGACGGCTCGGTCGACGCGATCTACTTCTTCATCAGCGACCCGACGGCCAACGAGTCCGGCAACTTCACACTCGAGTTCGAGCCGCCCGCCGGCTGAGCACCTGTCGCGGCCTGCTGCCGGCCGAGGCTGCCACCGATCAACGACCGCGCGACGCTCAGCGTCGTCGGGCCTTCAGCCGTTCCAGATACGCCGCAGCCGAGGCGCGGCCCTCCGGATCGCGCAACCCGGTGAGCAGGCTGTCCACGTCGTTCCAGCTACGGCCGGTGCCGACCATCGACTCGGTCACGGCGTTGACGCCGGCCTTCGTCGACTGAATCGGGTGCCGGGGCTTGTCGAGCAACGTGGCCACGAGCTCGTCGACCTCGGCGTCGAGTCGATCCGAGGTCACGACCCGGTTGAGGAAGCCGGCCGCCTTGGCCTCGTCGGGGGTGAACGGGCGGCATGTCATCACCAGCTCCTTGGTGAGCGCCGGGCCGATCTCACGAACGAGTCGGGGGATGCCACCCCAGGCGAGCGGGATGCCG
>JAHDHM010000292.1 GCA_020631315.1 Acidimicrobiales bacterium | reverse complement strand
TGTACATGCCGTGAGGCTCGCCCCTCCGACACACTTGGAGTCCGCATATCGCCTGGTCAGAGCGGGTGTGGACGCGTGTACCGCTAGCCCCAACTCGGGTCTAGTACACGGATCAGGGGCTGTGCGGAGCCACCGCTCTGCGTCATCGGGGCATTGCCGACACAGAGCTACCCCTGCACACCCGAGATTCGTGAGACGAAGTGGAGCGCTCCCTCGACGCGCTGTTTGATGGCGGTCAGTGCAACGAGGTCGAACCGCCCAGCGTCCCCGTGAGTTCCGGAATTGAACTCGTCGAAGAGGCTCACGACGTTGTCGAGGTCGTCTTCCACGAACTCTTCGAGGATCGGGTCGTGGGCGTCCTGCCGGAGCAGGCAGTGGCGCACCCGGGCGCGACGGGAGACGGATCCGTTGGGCGTGAGCGGACAGTTCGGATCCGCGGCGAGTACCTCGTGATCCGGTGCCACGAGCTCCAGGAACGAGGAGAGCAGCTCACGCGCACTAGTACAGAAGTGGCGGGATGCATCGGGGTTGTCGGGGTGCAGCGAGAAGAGGGCACCCCGCCAGCGCGCATCAAGGTCCGCCTCGAATTTCGACAACTCGGTCGTGATCGTGGTGGCGCGGAGCGTGGCCACCTCGGCCTCCGAAGCGGCCACGTCGTCGGTTCTCTCTCCAAGGAGGGAGTTGAGCGCGCCGACACTGTTAGCCGTCTCAGACTCGCTGAGGTCGAACAACTCGTCCGATCCGGTCCACTGGCCGGACAAGGCCGCAGCTTCGAGCCGGCTGAATGATTCGGTGAGCGTCACCACTGACACGCCGTGTGAGGAGTAGCGGGCGCTCGGCTTCGAGTTGAGCTGGGCGATCTCGCGTCGTAGCCGTTCGTTGTGCGCTCGGGCCCGACGGTTGTAGTCGTCGATGACCTTCTTGTTGTGCGCATCGACCTTGCGGTTGCGGTCGCGGACGACCCGCTCGTTGTGTGCGTTGACTCGCCGGACTTCAGCGTTGTACTGGTCGATCGCCCGCTTGCGACGGGCGTTCTCCTGTCGCACCCACGCGTCGTACTGGGCGGGCGTCATCCTTCGAACCATGGCAGCAGCCTCCGTTGTGCAGCCCAACCTACCGATGCCCTGTGACACTCTCGGGCCTGGTCGCTACTGCGTCGGAAGTGACGGCGAACGGTCTACTCGAGCAGGGAACTCAGCGTTCGTCCCCCTGTGCTGCCGACGAGATTCAGCTCGACCTCGGCGCGGGCGACGAGGCTCAGTGGCGGGAGGTGGCCGTCGGTTTCCAGTTGGGCGTGGACGATGCGGTCGAGTCCAGCGCCGACGAGGCTCAGCGCCGTTCGGGTCGTGGCCGTGAGCGCTGCTGAACGCAGGGAGCCGGCGTGGGCGACGGTGTTGCGCTGGTTGTAGAGGCGGCGGAGCGACTCGGTGACGTAGGCCTTGATGCGACCGAGCTCGGCTGCTGGGTCCTGGATGATCGCGACGATGCGGTCCTGGGCGGCGACGTCGCTGCCGTCGGTCAGATCGAGTCGGTCGCCTGCTCGAAGGTGGCTCTCGACGAGTTCGACCTTGTCGAAGTTGGTGTGCGTTTCGGTGAGCGCTTGAGCGAGGTCGTCGTTGGCGCTCTCCAGGTGGCGGTAGGCCAACGGGGTGAGTTCGGCTCTGGGCAGCGAACAGGCGATAAGTGAGGCGAGTCGATCGGCGGCGAGGTGATGGCTACCTTCGCCGGGTCGGATAAGGAGCGCCTCGATGGCAGACCATCCCCCGGTGACGGCGGCGCCGGCCGATGGTGATTCCATGTAGGACGCCAACTCGAGCGCGTCGTCGGTCGCCGCTGGCACCCCGCCGTCGAATCGGTAGACGGCGCCTTGACGGACGAGGCTGCCAATCTCGATCTGCCGAGGCGTCGGCCGGATCTCGTAAGCGCGGTGGTCACCGGCGACGCGGGCCCAGCCGTCGAGGCGAATCGTCTCGTTCGACGGGCTGGTGACCTTGGCCCGGGCCTCGGCACGAGCCACGGTGACGCGAGCCTCCTCAACCGCAGACCAGGGATCTCGGCCTTCGATCTGGAGGAGGAACCCGCCAGCGTGTCGACGTGACTCCTCGCCCGGGAGACTCTCTCGTAGCCATGTGGCTGCGGCGTTGCCGTCGAGCCAGCGGACCATGCCCGTGTCGTGGGCGGGCTTGTCGAAGGGGGCGGCGCAGGGAACGAAGACGTTGTAGGTCCGGATTGCCATCCTCGTCACCATGTCCATGGTCGCTGTCGTGACCTGCGACAGGCTCGTCATGTCGCCGGCGACAGCAGTGACCCAGCGGTGCAGGTGATCCGGGCTGAACCCGAGGTCGAGAAGATGCGATGCGAGCGCCCTCGCGGTGAACTCGACCGGCGGCTCGGTGGTCGCAACCGTCCAGTTCTGGAGGTAGTCGGATCCGAGGCGGCGAACGAGCTGGTCGAGCTCGTCCCGGGCGGCCACGGAGACCTTCGAAGGAGATGTGACGTCGAGGACATCGAGGCGAGCCAGGATCTGAACAGTGAGCGGTGCTGCGCCCGGGTCGCGGCCGACCTCGCGCCTCGCAGTCTCCAAGACGAAGCGAAGGCCTTCGGTGTTCGGAACGGAGCCGCCGATGCAAGCGTCGGCGTACTCCACGGTCTCCTGGAGAGCGAGGCAAGTCCCGACGTTCCAGAGACGCCGGTGCCAAGGGGTCCGGTGGCCGAAGAAGTCGAGGAGGCGGGCGTGCACGAGCGTCGTCGTCGAGATTTGGGGTTCCGGTGCAGCCACGGCTCAAGTATGCTGTGAGCAGACCTTGATACGTTGGTGTCGGTCACCATCTACACGGGAGGAGCCGCCTTCGGGCCGCTCCTCCCTTTACTTTTTCGCCAGTCCGTTGCCCGGCTGACGCCGCCGTCGTCCCGAAAGTCTTGGGTGCTACGCAACATCGCGGTGGTTTCGTGCATCGTTGGGGGTGGATGGATTCGATGCCTGCGCCTTCTGGTCAGCTCGACGAGACTGAGAGGATCGCTTCGCTGTTCGCAGCGGAGCGACAGGCCATGCTGCGTATGGCGACGTTGATGGTCGGCTCGGCGGCTGTCGCCGAGGAGGTCGTTCAGGATGCGTTCGTGGTCGTCAGCCAGCGGTGGTCGTCGCTGGAGCGTCCGGGTGCGTATCTGCGGACGACCGTCGTGAACGGCTGTGCTCAGGTGCTGCGACGCCGCGACGCGGAGGGCAGGGCACTTGCGGCGCGCTCGTGCACCGACGACGCCGAGCTGCCGTCACGGCTGATCGAGCTGCGAGATGCGTTGGAGCGGTTGAGCGAGCGGCAGCGAGTCGTGGTCGTGCTGCGCTACTTCGTCGACATCCCTGATGACGAGATCGCCGAGGTGCTCGGCGTTCGGCCCTCGACGGTGCGTTCGCTGGCCCGCCGCGCGCTGAAGGTTTTGCGAAAGGAGCTGGAATGACCGATCTCGAGGAACGCCTGCGGACCGATCTCCCCGCCCTGGTCGATGCGATGCTGAACGAGGAGTCGCCACGACTCGTTGACGAAGGCCGCGAGCCGGTGGTTCGGCGGTCCGAGCCGTCCGACGACCGCCGGGTGTCGCGCCGAGCGGTGCTGGTCGCCGCTGTCGGGGCCGCTGCGGGCGGGATCGTCGTGCTCGGGACCGATCTCTTCCGGTCCCGAGAGCCCGCAACGCAGGTCAACGCTGTGGGTTCACCTGCGCCGGACAGCTTCGGATCTTGGGCTCCGATGGCGGAGGCCCCGATCGAACCGCGTCCCTACGCAGTGGCAGCCTGGACTGGCACGAGGTCGGTGTTCTGGGCCGGCTCCAGCTTGAGCCGGGGCTTCGCCTACACCGACGGAGCGCTCTACGACCCAGCGACCGACAACTGGGAGCCGATGGCCGTACCTGGTTGGGGTCACCCCGGGTTGACGTCGGCGTTCTTCGATGGAGAGCTCTACGCGCTTGCCAAGGGCGGCGGTACCCGGTTCGACCCGATCGCGGGGGAGTGGCTCGACCTGCCACCGGTCGAGGGCATGTTCTTGGCCGCGACCGTCGCGACCGACGACGGGATCTGGGGGCTTGGCCCGGCAGATCTGAACCCGGTCGGCCAGCCCGACCTCGCCATCGCCCGCTACCAACCCGAGGGCGACACCTGGGTCTACGGGCCGACGTGGGAGGGCACCGACGACCGCGCCTCGATCATCGCTGGTCTCTCGCGTCTTGAGTCGACTGCGTTGTGGACCGGAACCGAGATCGCTGTCTGCGGCCGCACCGGCGGATGCATCGGCTTTGACCACGCTACCGAGGCCTGGCGTTCGATCCCAGCGGTCACGGGTGCCGCGGCGCCTGCGGTTGCGGTCGCGACCGATCTCGGCCTCGCCATGATTGTTCAGACCAAGGCAGAAGACTCGCAGGTAGCGGTCGAGGTACTCACTGCGCAGGGATGGCAGCGGAAGGCCGACGGGATCCCGATCGAGCGGTTCGACACCGCCACAGCAGCTGCTGCGGGCGAGTGGTTGGCTGCCTTCACCGCCGGCCAACCGCCGACCGTCATCCACCTACCATCGGGCACCTGGCATGTAGTGGCCGATGGGCCTCTCGAAGGCGTGGAGGCACCCAACGTCGTGTGGACTGGCGAGCAACTCGTCGTATGGGGAGGCGTCCCCGACAACCCGACAGCGCCTGCGGGAGCAGTCTGGACACCACCTGAGCCCTGATGCCCGACCGCCACCGGCCCCAGCTCCAAGGCTGTGACCAGGTAAAACGGCTACGCAGCGACCAGTTCTGCACTCCAGGTGGGGCGTGTACTTTGGGTTAAAGTCGCCCCTCCGACACGAGCTCGTTTCCCTGGTCAGAGGGTTGTGGCTGCCAGGGTGTTGGACGCAGGGTCTCGCTGGCC
>JAHDHM010000291.1:916-4909 GCA_020631315.1 Acidimicrobiales bacterium | reverse complement strand
CGACACTCGCTGACGCACAGTGACGACGAGCACAGTGACGACAAGTGGCGCGACGAGGGGACCGACATGACCGAATTCGACCTGGGCCAGACCGACCGTCTGCTGACGACGACCAAGCAGGTGCGTCAACACCTCGACCTGACTCGTGAGGTGCCGCTCGACGTGCTGGTCGAGTGCATCGAACTCGCCGGCCACGCGCCGGTCGGCGGCAACCTGGAACGCAACCGGTGGATGATCGTCACCGACGAGACCAAGAAGGCCGAGATCGCGCAGTACTACGCCTCGGTCGGCCGTCCGTATCTCGCTGCAGCTGGGACGCCGGCGAACGATCGGATGGGGCGCGTGGTCACGTCGACCAACTTCCTGATCGACCACCTGCACGAGGTGCCGGCGCTCGTGATCCCGATGCGCCTCGACCGCCCACCGGCGACGGAGGGCGACAGCCCCAGCGCCAGCGCGGCGGGGTATTACGGCTCGGTGCTGCCTGGCGTGTGGAGCTTCCAGCTCGCCGCCCGCAGCCGCGGTCTCGGCTCGTGCTGGACCACGTTCCACCTCGGTCACGAGGCCGAGGTGGCCGAGCTGCTCGGCATTCCCGAGACCGTCACCCAGGTCGCCCTCTTGCCCGTCGCCTACTACACGGGCGACACGTTCCATCCGGCGCCGCGGCGAGACGTGCGCGAGATCACCTACCTGAACCAGTGGAAGCAGCCGGTCGCCTGATGCGGCGCTCCGAACCTCGCATCGCACCCGTGCCCGTCGATGAGCGCTCCGACGAGGTGGCCGCGCTCTTGGCACCCGTCGGCGGCGAGTCGGCCGACAACGTGTTCGCCACCATGGCGAACCATCCGAAGCTGATGAAGCGATGGATGGTGTTCGCCAACCACGTGCTGGCCAAGTCGACGTTGCCGGCACGTGAGCGCGAGCTCGCGATCCTGCGGATCGGTTGGCGCAGCGACGCGGGCTATGAGTTCGCCCAGCACGCCGTGATCGGGCTGCGCGAGGGCCTGACGGCCGAGGAGGTCGAGCGCCTCAAGATCGGTCCTGACGCTGCAGGCTGGTCCGACGCCGACCGTGCCCTGTTGCGGGCGGTCGACGAGCTCGACTCGAGCTGCGACGTCACGGATGCGACGTGGGCCGAGCTGTCGGCGACCTGGTCGACCGAGCAGCTGATGGATCTCGTGTTCGCCGTCGGTCAGTACCGGCTCGTGTCGATGGCGCTGAACACCTTCGGTGTCCAGCTCGACGACCATCTCCCCACCGACCACCTGCGCTGACCTGCGAGTGAGCTGATGCGGCGGTGGGCTCTGGTGGCGATGGCGATCGGCCTCGCTGTCTCGGCGTCCACCAACTCGAGCGATGACGAAGTTGCTGAACGGTGGGCTGTCTGCCAGCGGGTTCGCCGGTGAACCGGTGACCTTGCTGCACGGACCCGAGACAGTCTGGACCGTGCCATCGATCGGCCTTGCTGTGCCACGTTCGGACCAGATCCTCGTGCCGCCGGCTCCGCCGGGCATCTATCGGATCGTCGATGCGGAGGTCGTCGGCCGTACGGTCCCGGCGCCGTACGCGCTGTTCGAAGTCGTTGACGAACCCTGAGCTTCTCCCAGCGGTCGTGCGCGAGATGCGCGCAGAACCGCTGTGAGAACGGGGGCCTAGCCGTCGCGGCGGGACTCCATGGCGTCGAGGGTGCGCTTGGCCATGACCTGGTGTTCCTTGGCGATCGCCGCGGCGGGGTCGTCGCCGAGACGGCCACGGATGGCGATGGCGCCGAACATGTTGCCTCGGAAGTACGGCCCGAAGTCCTTCGGTCGGAAGAAGCCGCGCAGGTCGTCGGGGACATCGGCCGTCGGTACCGCGTCGGGCACGTCGACGGCTGGAAGACCCAGCGCATCCAGGGCGGCGTAGACGTCGTCGTCGTTGGTGCGATCGGCGAAGTCACGGCCCTGGTATCGGTAGGCCTCGGTGCCGTCGGGGGCGATCACGAGCATGCCCGGTAGTGCGATGCCACCGCGCTCCTCCGGGTCGAAGAGGCCGAGACGCCGAAGGTAGGTCTCACCGCCGGGGTCGGCGACGAACCTGACGAACGGCAGGTCCCACCGTTGCGACATACCCGCCTGTCGGACGTCGTCATCGACACTGATCGCGATGACCTCGGCGCCTGCGCCGTGGATGCGATCTTGATCCGCTGCCAGCCGAACCAGCTGGCCACAGCAGTACGGTCACCAGTCGCCTCGATAGAGGAACAGCAGCACGGCGCCCTCGGTACGCCGCAGCGACAGGATGTCGTTCAGCACGGGTGTGGCGGTGTCGGTCATCAGGCACGCTCCAGGATCAGTTCGGCGACTCGTGCGCCGTGGGTGTTCTGCAGGAAATGGCTGGCGTCGGGGATCGGGTCGAAGGTGGCGCCCATCCGCTCGGCCCAGGTGCGTCCCCACTCCTCGGTGAAGACGTTGTCCGCGCAACCCCAGATGAAGTTCACCTGCTTCTCCCACCCGAGGAGCGCTTCGTAGTGCGCGGCCTGCGCGGCGCCGTTGCCGCTCGAGTAGTCGTTGTGCGGGATCGACAGCGGGAACCAGCGGGGTCCGTTGAAGGCCTCGTCGGGCAGCCCCTGCCAAGGTGCTGCCCAGCCGGCGTACTGGGTGGCGATGTCGCCCTCGAACTCCAGCTCCTCACCGGCGATCATGGCCCGGAACAGCGTGCCCGCGTCGACCAGTCCACCGCTCATGAGCAGCACGTAACCGAGGTTCGGTCGGTGCTCGGCGAACGGGCCACCCTCCTTCCACATGTCGATCCAGTTCTTGATGCCCGCGGAGTACTCGTAGCCGGGATGATGCAGCCACGTGTTCATGATGACGAGGCGGCTGAACCGGTCGGGCATGGTCGCCGCCTGCGCCAGACCGATCGGGCCACCCCAGTCCTGACAGACCAGGGTGATGTCGGTCAGGTCGAGCTCGGTGATGAGCGAGGTGAGCACCTCGGTGTGCCGGGCGATCGAGTACCAGTTGGCGTCGGTCGGTTTGTCGCTGCGCCCGAAGCCGAGATGATCGGGGGCGATGCAGCGATACCCGGCCTCGACGAGCGGCGGGATGATGTCGCGGTACAGGTACGCCCAGGTGGGCATACCGTGCATGAGCAGCATCACCGGGGCGTCGCACGGGCGTTCGTCCACCGCGGACGCGCCAGACGGCCGCACATCGACATAGTGGACGCGGAGGTCCTTCCACTGGTGGTAGTTCGGCTCGTAGGGCCAGTCGGTCAGTGCGTCGAAGTGTGCGTCGTCGGTGCGGACGAAGTCGGTCATCAGGTCCCCCTCCTGCTCCAGACGACGGTATCGCCGAGTCCCGATCTCAACCGAGGCGCAGACCGAGCTGCCGCACGGCCACCCCGACGATCAGCACCGCGACGCCGCTGGCGACGATGGCGGTGGGCAGCGCGAAGGACGATGCAGCCCACGAGGCCGAGTAGGGCGATCGCCGGCGGGAACCGTACGTCGTCGCCCTTCAGTGTGAGGGCAGCGGCATTGGTGACCGCGTAGTAGGTCAGCACGGCCACGCCGGAGATACCGATGGCACTCCGAAGGTCGAGCATCAGGACCCCGGCGACCACGATGGCTGCCACCGTGATCTCGGCTCGGAGCGGTAGGTCGCGCTGCGCGTCGATGTGTGCGAACCACGTCGGCAGCTCCCGGTTCCGAGCCATGGCGAGCGCCACTCGGGAGATGCCGGGGATCAGGTTGAGCAGCACACCGAGGGCGGCGATGCCCGCTCCGATCCGTACGACGGGAGCGAGCGCGTCGAGGCCACCGCCGTCGACCACGGCTCGCAGCGGTGCATCGGTGGCGGCGATCGTGGTGGTGTCGACGGCGGCGAGGGTCGTGACGCCGACCACGAGGTAGACGGCCAGTACACCGAACAGTGCGAGCGGTATGGCCTTCGGGATCGTGGTCTCGGGATCCTTCACCTCTTCGCCGAGCGTGGCGATGCGGGCGTACCC
>JAHDHM010000291.1:0-891 GCA_020631315.1 Acidimicrobiales bacterium | reverse complement strand
AAACCGTCGCCACTCCACCCACTCACGAGCACGAGCAGCAGCGCCGTCGAGGAGATGGCGAGCAGCACCTTCGTGACCGCGACCGTGCGCGACAGGCCTCCGATGTTCACCACGAGGATGGCCACTGCCGCGAGGACAGCGACCAGACGCTCCTGTTCGGGCCACAGATACGCCCCGACGGTCAGTGCCATCGCGATGCACGACGCCGTCTTGCCGACGACGAAGCCCCAGCCGGCGAGGTGGCCCCAGCCGTGACCGAGCTGCTCTCGGCCGTACACGTAGGTACCGCCCGACTGTGGGTGCTTCGCCGCCAGTTCGGCGGACGACGTGGCGTTGCAGAATGCGACGACGCCGGCGATGGCGAGGCCGACCAGCAGCCCCGTTCCTGCCGCCTCCGCTGCAGGGGACCAGGCCGCGAATACGCCGGCACCGATCATCGACCCGGCGCCGATGACGACGGCGTCGCTCACGCCGAGGGTGCGTCGGAGTTGTCCCTCTGCCACGATCGGGCAACCTACCGACTGAGCCCGACGGTTCTCGTGCCGCACCGCTCGTTCACCTGATGTTCGACTTGGAGTCCTGATGTCCACGACCGTGCCGATCGACCGCCTCGCCCCGACCTACGCCACAGCGCGGGCGGCGTTCCTCGACGCCGCTTCGGCCGCCGGGGCACCGGTGCAGTCGTTCCCGCACCCCTTCAGCGGACGTGAGGGAGAAGAGCTGGCCGTCGATGTAGCGGTGCTCGGCGATGCGTCGGCGGATGCAGCACTTGTGATCGTCAGCGGCACCCATGGCGTCGAGGGCTATGCCGGATCCGCGCTGCAGCGTCGCCTCCTCGTCGATCGAGGCGTCGAGCTCGCATCGAGTGGCCTGCGCGTCGCGTTCGTGCAT
>JAHDHM010000290.1 GCA_020631315.1 Acidimicrobiales bacterium | reverse complement strand
CGGCGGGGTGGCCGGAGACAGCTACGAACAACGCCTCGGCCGACGGGTGCTCGTGTACCACAACATCACACCGATCGAGCTGCTCGAACGGTGGTCGATGGAGGTCGGTGCGGAGATCACGCTCGGACGTGATCAGCTCGCACGGTACGCCGACGTCACCGACCTGGCCGTCTGCGACTCGGACTACAACCGTGCCGAGGTCGATGCCCACGGCTACCCCCGTTCGACGACCATCCCGGTCATGTTCGACCCGGGCCGGCTGCCGACGGCGCGACGGACGTCTCGGCAAGGGAAGGGCGCCCGCATCCTGTTCGTCGGGCGACTCGCGCCGAACAAGGCCCAACACGAACTCGTCGCCATGCTGCGCATCCTGCGAGATCGTCACGACCCCGACGCCACCCTCCACCTCGTCGGCTCCCGGACCTTCGGCTCCTACTCCGATGCGTTGTCCGACTACATCTCTGCGCTCGATCTCGACGACGCGGTGACCGTTCACGAGGGCGTGTCCGATGCCGAACTCGCCGCGCACTACGCCGACGCGGACGTCTTCGCCTGCGTCTCGGACCACGAGGGCTTCTGCGTGCCGGTGATCGAGGCCATGCACCACGGCCTCCCCGTCGTCGCTCAGGCGTCGACCGCTGTCACCGGCACCGTCGGCGACGGCGGCCTGATCGTGCACGACCCGTCGGCCGACGTGATGGCCGCAGCCGTGGCCAGGGTGGCAGCCGACGACGCGCTCGCCGAGCGGATGCGTGCGGCTGGTCGGCGACGCGCCGATCACTTCTCGCTCGAGAACACCAGGGCTGCCTGGACCGAGGTCATCAGGGAACTGATCCGATGAAGATCCGACAGTTCGTGCCGGCGGTCTACCCCCGCGACGCCATCGGTGGCCACGTCCTGCGCCTCGACGAGCACCTCCGCCGTCGTGGCCACTCGTGCGAGATCGTCGTCGAATCGCATCATCTCGAGACCGCGGCACGCACCGTCGGCACCGAGACGTTGCCCTCTGGCAGCGACGACGCCGTCAACGTCTTCCACGTCGCCACCGGTTCGGCGCTCGCCGATCTGGTCATGGCGCGAGCCGAGCCGCTCGTGGTCGTCCACCACGACCTCACCCCGATCGACCAGGTGGCCGCCTGGGACGCCGACCTGGTCCTCGAGCTCACCCTCGCTCGACGACAGTTCGAACGACTCGCCAAGAAGGCCACGCTCGGGATCGGCGTGTCCGACCACAACCGACGCCAGCTCGACGACGCCGGGTGTGCTCGGACGGCGGTCGCTCAGCTGGTGTTCGACCTCCCGCCTGCCGTCGTCGCTCGCCCGAGCGACCCACCGACGGTGCTGTTCGTCGGCCGCTACGCGCCGAACAAGGGTCACCAACACCTCATCGCCGCCGTCCGATTGCTGCGGCGTTCGCTGCCCGACGTGCGGCTTCGCTGTGTCGGGGGCTCCTCGGTACCCACGTATCGACGGTCGCTGGACCGTCTCATCGAGCACGAGGGCTTGTCCGACGCAGTGCGCTTCGACGACGCGCTCACCGATGCCGAGCTGCACGAGGCCTACGCGACCGCCTCGGTGTTCTGCTGCTTGTCGGCCCACGAGGGGTTCGGCATGCCACTCATCGAGGCGATGCACCACGGGCTCCCCGTCGTCGCCTGGGACGCCGCCGCCGTCGGTGAGACCGTCGCCACCGGGGGCCTCGTGTTGCCCAACCGTGACGCATCGACCGTGGCCACGGCGCTCGAACGGGTCCTCACCGACCGGGCGCTCGCGGCCACCATGACCGACCGTGGACGTCAGCGAGCCGCAGACTTCTCGTCCGAGATCGCCGTCGACCAGTTCGTGGCTGCGATCTCGACCGCAGTGGAGGCGACCTCGTGAAGCTCGGCATCGTGACCCCTCGTTACGGCGACGACGCCGTCGGTGGCGCCGAGAAGGCGATGCGGATGATCGCCGAACGCCTGGTCGCGTTCGAAGGCTGGGACGTCGAGGTGTTCACCACCGGCGCCCGCTCCGCCATCACCTGGGAGGACGTCGAACCCGCCGGCACCAGCACTCAGGCCGGGGTCA
This sequence comes from Acidimicrobiales bacterium, assembly GCA_020631315.1. Next base: position 2,859 of record JAHDHM010000290.1, on the reverse strand, counting down.
CGGTCCATCGCTTCCACTCCGAAGCCGGCCGTCATCCCGAGTGGCACCACATCGCCACCCGGCTCGACTACTCCCCCACCAGCCTCGACGCCATCGGCGAAGCGATGTTCGTCGATCAGCAGGGACCCGTGTGTCCCGACGTGATCGAGGCAGCCGAGGCATCCGACAACGATCTGGTGGCGTTCTCGCCGTATCTGTTCTGGCCGGCCGTTCGCGGCGTCCCGCTGCTGGGTGACCGCGCCGTCCTCCACGGTGCCGCCCACGACGAGCCGGCACTCCAGCTCGACCTCGTCCAGCAGATGTTCCGGTCGGCGGCGGGGATCTCCTACTACACCGACGCCGAACGCACCCTGGTCGAGCGGTTCGCCGGGGTGAACCACAAACCGTCGGTGACGCTCGGTCTCGGGATCGAGCAGCCGGACGAGATCGGCGACGTCGCCGCTGCACGCGCCGAGTTCGGACTGGACGACCGCCCGTACGTCGTGTGTGTCGGACGTGTCGAGAACGGCAAGGGTGCCCGCATGCTCGACGCCTTCCACCGTGAGTACTGCGACCGTCGCCCCGACGCACCGGCACTGGTCTTCGTCGGCCCGGCATCGGAGCAGCTCGACCCGCACGACCGCATCGTCATGACCGACACGGTCGACGAGGCGACCAAGTGGGCACTGGTGGCCGGTGCCGAGGTGTCGATCTCGCCGTCCGCGATGGAGTCGTTCTCCATGGTCGTGCTCGAGGCGTGGATGGCAGGCACGTGCGTCCTCGTGAACGCCCAGTGCGGCGCGACCGTCGAACACGCGGGGCGGGCCCAGGGTGGCCTGTGGTTCGGTGGCTATCCGGAGTACGAGGTCGCCATGGATCGCCTCATGTCCGACGCCGACCTGCGTGATCGTCTCGCAGCGGCAGGTGCCGCGTACACGGCCCGAGTGTTCGACTGGCCGGTCGTGATCGATCGCTACGTCCGCTTCTGCGAGGTGCTGACCGCACACCGCGGATGATCAGCGTCACCTGCGGATGCGGCCGGCTGGACGCGCCGACGTAGCATCGCCGGATGTCCGCAGCTCCAGTGGTCACCATCGCCGGCGGCGTCGGTGCCGCCAAATTCCTCCGAGGTCTCGTCGCCGCTCGTGGTGACGCCGCAGCGTCCGACGTCGCGGTCGTCAACGTGGCCGACGACTTCGTGCTCCACGGCCTGTCGATCAGCCCCGACCTCGACACCTGCACCTACACCCTCGCCGGCGACGTGAACCCCGAGACCGGATGGGGCCGACGCGGCGAGACCTGGACGGTGATGGACGAACTCGCCGAGCTCGGTGGCGAGACCTGGTTCCGCCTCGGCGACCGCGACCTGGCGGTGCATCTCTACCGCACGCATCGGCGAGGTCAGGGCGCCACGCTCACCGAGATCACGGCTGAGCTCACGGCAGCCATCGGCGTGCCGACCCGGCTGCTCCCCGTCAGCGACGACCCGATCGAGACACGGGTCGTCGTCGCCGACGAAGGTGAGATCGGCTTCCAGGACTACTTCGTCGGCCGCCAGCACGGCGTCGTCGTCGAGGAGCTCCGATTCGCCGGCGCAGAACACGCTGCGCCCGGGCCGGAGATCCTCTCCACCATCGCCTCGGCGGAGGCTGTCATGATCGCGCCGTCGAACCCGCTCGTGTCCGTCGGACCGGTGCTCGCCGTTCCCGGAGTTCGGCCGGCGATCGTCGACCGTCGTGAGCAGACGGTCGCGGTGTCACCGATCGTCGGCGGCGCGGCGTTGAAGGGGCCGGCCGACCGCATGCTCCGCGAGCTCGGGCACGAGGCCAGCGTGGTCGGCGTCGCCCGTCTCTACCGGGACCTGGCCGCGACCCTCGTCATCGACGACGCCGACGCTGCTCTGGCGGCCGACGTCGAGGCAGCCGGTATGCGGTGCGTCGTGACCAACACGATCATGTCCGATGTCGAGGTCACCGCCGCGCTGGCGCGCACCTGTCTCGACGCTGCAGGAGGCAACTCATGAGCGACGGCACGCTCCAGATCATCCCCGTCCGCGGCATCCCGGAGATCCGTCGAGGTGACGACGTCGCCACGGCGATCGTCGAGGCAGCTGCGTCGTCCGAGCACGGCCTTCTCGACGGCGACGTCCTCGTCGTCACGCAGAAGATCGTGTCGAAGGCCGAGGGGGCGATGGTCGAGGTCGACCCGAGCAACCCGCTCAGCCACAAGCCGATCGTCGAACGCGAGTCGGTCCGTGTCCTGCGTCGTCGCGGCGAGCTGATCATCTCCCAGACCAAGCACGGCTTCGTCTGCGCGAACGCCGGTATCGACCTGTCCAACGTCGAACGAGGTCAGGCGGCGCTGCTGCCCGACGACCCGGACCGCTCAGCCCGGCGGATTCGTGATCGCCTCAAGGGTGCCCACGGGATCGACACCGCGGTCATCGTGTCCGACACGTTCGGCCGACCGTGGCGTCGCGGCGTCACCGACGTCGCCATCGGCTGCGCCGGCATCGGCGCGATCCTCGACCTTCGAGGAACGAACGACTCGCTCGGACGAGAGCTGATGGTCACCGAGGTGTGCATCGTCGACGAGCTGGCTGCAGCCGCCGACCTCGTCTGCGGCAAGTCCGCAGGTGTACCCGTCGCCATCATCCGCGGCGTCGACTCGACCTGGCTGCGCGAGTCGGGGGTGGTGGACGAGATCGTCCGCTCACCCGCCGACGATCTCTTCCGCTGACGTCCGCTGATCCGGCCGTTTCAGTCGGCGACGAGCGAGGTGGCCGCTGCAGTCACGTCGGTGAAGGCGCGCCAACCCATCGTGCGCGCCGCCTCCTCGACCGGGAACTCGCCCGCCGAGGCGACCGCGTGACGGTCATCG
>JAHDHM010000289.1 GCA_020631315.1 Acidimicrobiales bacterium | reverse complement strand
GAGCTCCTTCACGTCGTCGGGCAGGACGTGCCCTCGGCCATGACGGGCGGCTCGGGCTCGTGCCAGGGTGATCAGGGCCAGCGAACCACGGGGACTCGAGCCCAGCCGCACGGATCCATCGTTGCGTGTTGCTGCCACGAGCCGCACGGCGTAGTCGATGACGGCGTCGTGGACCTCGACGGTGTCGACATGGCGGCGGAGCGCGGAGACCGGATCGTCGTCGGCCATGGAGAGGGCGCCCGTCGTCGGCGCGAACCCTGCACGTGCGAGGTGCCGCCGCACCACTTCCGCCTCACCGTCGGCGGCCGGGTACCCCATGCTCGTCGACACCGCGAAGCGGTCGAGCTGCGCCTCGGGCAGGGCGTAGGTGCCGTCGTGATCGATCGGGTTCTGGGTCGCGATCACGATGAACGGATCGGGCAGCAGGTGGGTCGTGCCGTCGACCGTCACCTGGCCTTCGGCCATCGCCTCCAACAGCGCCGACTGGGTCTTGGCCGGGGCACGGTTGATCTCGTCGGCCAACACGACGTTGGCGAACACCGGGCCCGCCTGGAACTCGATCGTGTTCGACGTCCGGTTCCAGACCGACGCACCCGTCACGTCGGCGGGCATCAGGTCGGGCGTGAACTGGATGCGCGAGAACTCGAGACCGGTCGCTGCCGCGAAGGTCCGAGCCAGCAGCGTCTTGGCGACACCGGGCACGTCGTCGAGCAGTACGTGGCCTCGACCGGCGACGGCGTCGAGCACGAGCTCCACCGTCGCGCGCTGGCCGACGACGGCCTCCTCGATCCGATCGACGAGCGCAGCGACGAGCGCCGCGTGGGCACCCTCGCTTGGTGCTGCAGGCGTCGTTGGCGGTGTGCTGCTCACGAGGTCACTCCGAGGAAGTCGGCGCACTCGTCGAGCGCGGCGTCGAGACGGTCGCTGGATCCCTGACCGGTCGCGAGGACGACGACCGCGTTCGGCCCGATGACGTCGGCGATGGCGTTGCGGTCGGCAGGGTCGTCGAGATCGAGACCGTGGTCGCGGGCCAGGCGAGCGGCGAGCACCGGACGGATGCGCGGCACGATGTCCATGGCTCCGTCGACGTCACTCTGCAGGGCTCGCGACACGAGGACACGTTGTGGCGAGCAGGCGGCTCGAGCCAGGTCGACCGTGCGGGCGTTGTCCGGATCGTCCGACGGCCGGTGCCCGAGTCGTTCGACCAGGATCGGGCCACCGAGCAGCACCGCGCCACACGCGACACCGAACGCCGTCAGCAGCCCGGCACCGAGCCACGAGGCTCCACCGCCGAGCAGCTGTGCCCCGGCGACGAACATGACGAACAGCAGGAACTTCGCGGCGCTCTTCGCGAACGGCCGCTCTGCTCGCTCCATGCGGACCTTCCGCGGTCGGCGGGCTTCCTTGACCTGGACCGGGATCACGACGGCGCTGCTTCCCTCGCCGGCGCCAGGGCCTCGGCGACGAGGTCGAAGAGGTCGGCCACGCGTGCTCGGTGTTCGCTCAGCCGCGCCGTGATCCGCGGGTCGGTGTGACCGAACGCGACGTCCTGGTAGATCGAGCCGAGTTCCTCGATCGCCGCCGCCGTGTCGTGCCGGCCGAGCCGGCCGACGACGCGACCGAGGTGTTCGGCGGTCGTCTCGTGACCACGCCGGGCATGGCCGGCATCGGCGAGGCTCGACTCGACTCGCCGGTAGGCGTCGATGACCGCTCGACGGTCGTCGTCGGCCGAAGCCCGCACCTGGGTGGCGATGTCGACGAGCTCGTCGGCGAGTTCCGGCGTCTGGGCGACCTGGCGGCGACGTCGGTGGCGGTACAGCAGGACACCGGCCAGCAGTGCCATCACCGCGACCGCGATGCCGAGCCCGATCGACGCGCCGGACGCGACGGTCTCGGTCGCCACGACGGCCTCGTCGGGCACCTCCTCGATCGGCTCACCTGCCTCGGGCTCGGCGATGCGCAGCATCATCGCGAGCAACAAGAGCGCCAGCACGATGCCGGCGGCGACGAGCAACATGCCCGGCTCGACCTGACGCAGCAGCACCCACAGGACGAGCAGCAGGACGACGATGCTGATGATGCTCACGATCACGTCGTAGGAACCGGTGCGGTCGATGGCCTCGTCCTGGACGATGCCGCCGGTCGGGGTCGACTCCGTTCCCTGGAGATCGCCGTCCCACCTGGCGCCGTGCACGATCGCCATGACGGCCATGGCCAGCACGAGGAGCAGGAAGAGCCGACGCAGCGCCGGACGTGTGGTGCCCGGCAGGGCCTCGACGGTGATCGCGTCGGGGTCGACCGGTGCACCCATGGTCAGGAGGCGCTCGGGTCGTTCGCCGTCGGGAGGTCGGCTGTGACGGCGACCATGGCTCCCCCGTCGGCGGCTGATGCGTAACAGGCGTCGACGACCGCGTGTGCTCGTAGTGCCGACCGCATGTCGGGGTAGGCGGGTCCGCCGTCGCGGACCGCTCGGACGAAGGCGCCGTCGGGGTTCACACCTGCGAGCGGGTCACGTCGGGCGGCCTCGGCCAGCAGCTCGGAACCGGTGAGCGTCTGTGTGTCGCCACCTCGGTTCCACGACACGTCGCCGAACCACTCGCCCTGCAACTTCGCCCACAGCGTGGTGCCGAACACCTCGACGTGTCGGTTCGACACACGGTCCAGCAAGTCGTGCCACACCGACGTGAGCGTGGCGTGGAGCCCCGACTCGAAGTGCAGGTGGGCGACGACGGAGTCCTCGATGCCCTCGATGCCGTGCACGAACCGGGTCGTGCAGCTGACGGAGGTGATCGGGCCGTACATCCACTCGAGCAGGTCGACGTCGTGGATCGAGTGTTCGATCAGCACGCCGGCGCCGGCCTTGTCGACCTCGGCTCGCCACGTCGAGGCATATCGACCCTGGATGGGCAGGAACTGGTCGTCGCGGAACACGACGGTCAGCAGCTCACCTGATGCCGGATCGTTCGAGAGGTCCTTCAGCAGGTGGAACACGGGTGAGTTCCGCAGGACGAGTCCGACCTGGTTCACGACACCGGCGGCCTCGACGGTCTCGACCATCGCGGTCGAGCTGGCGAGGTCGAAGCCGAGCGGCTTCTCGCAGAACACGGCCTTGCCGGCGGCAGCGACCCGCTCGACGAGCTGGGCGTGTTCGCTGGTCCACGTGCAGACGTAGACGGCGTCGCTGCGGTCGATCACCTCGTCGACCGACTCGGCAGCCGTAGCACCGCTGGCGGCGGCGAAGGCGGCGGTCCGTTCGGGGTCGAGGTCGTGGACCGCGGACCACGTGACGTCCTCTCCGGACGCGCGCAGGCTCTTCGAGTGGTAGCCGGCGATGTTGCCGGCGCCGATGAACCCGATGCGCATGGACATCCTTGGGACCCTAGTTGCCACTGCCACTACGGTCCGGAGCGGGGAAGCACTCTTCAGGGTGTTGCAACAGGGGGATTCACATGACCGACGCAGCTGCCGTCGACGTCCTGACCGCTCACGCCACGGCGCAACCGGACAAGGTCGCCGTGATCGACGACCGGCCGGGCGAGCCGGTGCGGTCGATGACCTTCGCCGAGTTCAACGCCTACGCGGCTCGGTTGGCCAACGGTCTGGTCGAGCGTGGCGTCGAGCCCGGCGACCGTGTCGTGTGGTGCGGCCAGAACAGCCTCGAGCTGATGGCGATGATGCACGCCGCCCGCAAGGCCAAGTGCACGGCGGTGCCGCTGAACTACCGATTGAGCGACGAGGAGTCGGCCTACGTGGTCGACAACTCGAACGCGGTGCTGGTGTGGGCCGATGCCGAGTACGCCCCGCTGTTCTCGCGTATCCGTGGCGACGTGCCGTCCGTGCGCGACGTCGTGATCTTCGGCGGGTCGCCTCTGGAGGGCCAGCTGGGTGAGGACGACCTGCTGTCGGACGTGACCACGGACCCGGCGATCGACGCGGACACGGCCGCGACGATGATCTACACATCGGGCACGACCGGTGCGCCGAAGGGCGCGTATCGCCGCAGCTCTGCATCGCCGGAGCAGACACTCGGGCTGGTCCAGCTCGTCGGCTACACGGGCGACGACATCTACATCACCTGCGGTCCGCTGTATCACTCGGGTCCGGGCGGGCTGGCGTCGAGCTCGCACGCCATGGGTCAGACGATCGTGTTGCAGCACAAGTTCGACCCCGAGGACTGGCTGCGCCTCATCGACACCCACAAGTGCACGTCGACCTTCTCGGCGCCGACGCCGATCCGCATGGTCACGAACCTGCCGGACGAGGTGAAGGCCAAGTACGACGTCACGTCGATGAGGATCATGCTGGCCAACGCCGCACCGTGGTCGTTCCCGCTGAAGCAGGCGTACGTGCGGGACTTCCCGCCGGAGTCGCTGTGGGAGATCTACGGCTCGACCGAGATGGGCATCAACGCCGTCCTCAAGCCCGAGGACCAGATGCGCAAGCCGGGTTCGTGTGGCCAGCCGGCCCCGTACGTCGAGCTGGCGTTGTTCGACGACGACGGCAACCGGATCACCGAACCGCACGTGCCGGGCGAGCTGTGGGTGCGGGCCAGCTCGATCATCGAGACCTACCACGGCGCCCAGGGCAAGTTCGACGACGAGCATCGTGACGACGGCTTCCACACCGTCGGCGACGTCGCCTACGTGGACGAAGAGGGCTACTTCTACATCTGTGACCGCAAGAAGGACATGATCATCTCGGGCGGGATGAACATCTATCCGGCCGAGATCGAGTCCTCGCTGGAGAGCCACCCGGGGATCTACGAGGCAGCCGTGTTCGGCATCCCGTCCGACGACTGGGGCGAGTCGGTGCACGCCTGCATCGTGAGGTCCGACCCGTTGCTGACCGAGGCCGACGTCGAGGCGTACTCCCGTGAGCACCTCGCCAGCTACAAGATCCCCCGTTCCGTCGAGTTCATCGACGAGATCCCCAAGACCGG
>JAHDHM010000288.1 GCA_020631315.1 Acidimicrobiales bacterium | reverse complement strand
CATGACGATCGAGGTGCGCCGCACGACGGCCGACGACATCCCCGCGACGGTGCGCAACGCCGAGGTCGCGTTCGGTTTCTCCGAGGACACGGAGTCCGACATCAACCCCTTCCAGGAGGTGTTCGCCGAACGCGACGGCTTCGCCGCGGTCGACGGTTCGTCGATCGTCGGCACGGCTGCGGCGTTCGACCAGCACGTCACGCTGCCGGGCGGGTCGTCGGTGTCCTGCCCGGGCGTCACGATGATCACGGTGCTGCCGAGCCATCGCCGTCGAGGCGTCCTCCGCTCGATGATGGGCGAGCTGCTCGACTCGATGCGTGATCGGAGCGAGCCCATCGCGGGTCTCACCGCGTCGGAGGGTTCGATCTACGGACGATTCGGCTTCGGTCGCGCCACCGAGTCCCGACGTGTGAAGCTGCTGACGCACCGCGTCGTGTGGCACGACGAGGCACCTGAGATCGGCGATGTCCGCGTCGTCGAACTCGACGAGCTGTCGAAGATCGCGCCACAACTGCACGAGGCGCGCCGAGCCCAGACGCCGGGGATGATGTCGCGCACACCCCGGATGTGGGATCGGATCATGTCCGACCCGGCCGCGGATCGAGACAGCGCCTCCCGCCTGTTCGCCGCCGTGCACCGCAGCCCCGACGGCATCGACGACGGCATGATCGCCTGGCGGGTCACCAGCGATTGGGGGAGCGAGACCGCTCCCAACGAGGTCCGGGTTCGTGGACTCAGCTCAGCGGATCCTGCGGTCGAGCTGGCGCCCTGGCGGTTCGCATCGCAGATGGACCTCGTCGGCAAGGTGACCGCGGTACGTCCGATGGCCGAGGCGCTGGATCATGCACTCGTCGAGCCTCGTGCGGTCAGAACGACCGGCACCTTCGACCAGAACTGGCTGCGCATCCTCGACCCCGTCGCGGTGTTCGGTCGTCGTGAGTACCACCTCGATGGCCGCTTCGTGATCGGGTTCGCCGATCCGTTCCTCGACGACCTCACCGGCCACTACTCGGTGGAGGTCGACTCCGGAGGCGCGGTCGTCCGGCGAACCACCGATGCCGCCGACTTCACTGCCGACGCCGCCGAGTGGGCATCGATCATGGTCGGCAACGCAGACCCGCGCGCGATCGCCGCCGCCGGTCGGGGTCGCGGTGACGCCGCCGCGGCTGCCGAGTTCTTCCGCACGTCCCAGCTCCCCTGGAACGACGTCGAGTATTAGAACGATCTCCAAGGTCCGAGCGGGCATCATGGGCGGATGGCAGAGCTCCGGCTTCGTTCGCTGACCGCAGAGGACCGCGACGCCGTCAGCTACCTGGACGAGCTCGCGTTCGGCTTCACACGAGACCCGGGTGACCTGCCGGTGCCACATCTCGACGTGATGACCAACGAGTACGCACTCGGCGTGTTCGACCAGGACGAGCTCGTCGGCTGTGGCGGAGCGTTCCCGCTCGACGTCACCATGCCGGGAGGCGCCTCGCTGCCGTGTCCAGGGGTCACGATGATCGCGGTGAAGCCGACGCACCGACGCCGTGGTGCGCTGTCGACGATGATGCGTGAGCTGCTCGACCGATGCCGCGCCGACGGCCACGCGATCGCCGCGCTGACCGCCTCTGAGGCCGCGATCTATGGCCGCTACGGCTTCGGTCGAGCGACGTCGTTCACGCGCATCAGCGTGGACGCGAAGCGAGCACGCTTCGTCGAGTCGGCGCCCGAGATCGGTGACGTGAGGATGATTCCCGCAGACGAGGCGCGGGCGATGTGGCCCGAGCTGCACGAACGCTGTCGGCCGAACGTGTCAGGGATGATGCGCCGATCGGACGACCTGTGGGCAGGGGACCTCCGCGATCGGCCGTCGGACCGCGGTGGCGCCTCGGCGATGCACCACGTCGCGCACCGCGACGAGACCGGCCGCATCGACGGTGCGGTCGCGTATCGCATCACCATGGACTGGCGGCGCGACGGTGCCTTCCACGAGATCTCCGTCAAACACTTCGCGGCCGAGACGCCGGCAGTCGAGATCGCGCTGTGGCGGTTCCTGCTCTCGGTCGACCTCGTCGGGACCGTCGTCGCCGATCGACCGGTGCACGAGGCACTGCGTGAAGCGCTGACCGAACCGCGGATCATCAAGACGATCCACGGCGGCGACCACAACTGGCTGCGCATCCTCGACCCGGTCGCATGCTTCTCGGCGCGCTCGTACCTGTTCGACGGCGACTTCGTGGTCGGCTTCGAGGACCCGATGTACGACGACGTCTCGGGCAACTATCTGATCGAAGTGGTCGATGGGTCGGCCCGGGTCACACCCACCGAAGCCCCTGCGGATCTGACGGCGAGCGCCCAGTCGTGGGCCTCGATCCTCGCCGGCGACGTCGATCCGCCTTCACTCGTCGCCACCGGACGTGCTGTCGGAGATGCAGCGGCGGCTGCCCGCTTCTTCGCAGTGCTCGACGTGCCCTACTCCGACGTGCACTACTAGAACTGCTCTTCGGTCGAGAGCCTCATCGCTCAGCTCGTCGGCAGGTCTCGCTCGCCACGCATGACCTCGGCGATCATCCGCAACTGTTCGGGATTGCCGAAGCGACGCTCCCACGGGTGCAGCAGCCGGTCCTGGCCATAGCGGGGGATCACGTGGAAGTGGAAGTGGAACTGGGACTGGTCGGCCAGGTGCCCGTTGTTGTTCAAGACGTTGACCCCTGCGGGCTGCAACCGTTCACGCATGATGTGGGCCACCCGCGTCACGCCCTGCATGACGTGGGCGGCATCGTCGTCGTCGAGGCCCCAGACATCGACCACATGCCGTTTCGGGATCACCAGGCAGTGCCCCGGTGTCATCGGCAGGAGGTCCATGAACGCCACCGTGTGCTCGTCCTCGTGGACGAAGTTCGCCGGTGAGCGTCGGGCCACGATCTCGCAGAAGGTGCAGCCGGTCATCGGGAGGACCCTATCCAGCCAGCGGTGGTGCCTCGCCCCCGTTGGTCGTGTGTGATGATGCGAACGTGAGTCTTCCCCGGACACCTCGGACGTCGCGCTCGGCCACGATCCGACGTCGGTTGGTGTCGATTCCGGGCCAGGCGATCGCCGCGGTGGCGCTCACGGTGCTGCTGCCCGTCGCGCTCCTGCTCGCGCTGCTCGTGGACCTGGCGTTCCTGCGCTGGCGGCTCGGCACCGTCCGGTTGGTGTTGCTCGTCGTCGCGTACCTGTGGATCGGCGTGTGGGCGCAGATCTGGTCGTTCTGGATCTGGGTACGGTTCGGCTTCGGCCGCGGACTCTGGACCGAAGCCGGCCAAGACCGCAGCAACCGGATGATCGCCTGGTGGATCGACTCCATGCTCGGCGCGCTCCGAATCGTCGGGTTCCGGCTCGAGTGGTACGGCGATCAGGACATGCCCGACGGTCCGATCGCGATGCTGTCCCGACACGAGAGCCTCGCCGACGTCTACGTGCCGACGAAGTTCATCCTGCGGATGAACCGACGTATCCGTGTGGTCCTCGCCGCAGGACTGCGCGGTGAACCGGCGCTCGACGTCGTCGGCCACCGCACGCCGCAGTTCTTCGTGCGTCGAGAAGGCAGCGACATGCGCAAGGAGGTCGAGGGCGTCCGCCGCATGACCGAGCACCACACCGACGACACCGGTTTCTGCATCTTCCCCGAAGGCGGCCTCGCCCGCCGCGGTCGTCGAGAGCGTGTCCTGAACAAGCTCGACGACACCCGGCCTGACCTGGCTGCCAGAGCCCGCCGGCTGCGGCATCTGCTGCCGCCCCGGCCACCGGGCGCTGCCGCGATCCTCGAGGGCGCCCCGACCGCGTCTGCGGTGTTCATCGCACACGTCGGGCTCGACACGCTCACCGACCCGAAGACGGTCTGGAAGTCGATGCCGATGCAACGCCCGATCGAGGTGCGCAGCTGGGTGCACCCTCCATCCACGGTCCCCACCGACCCAGCCGAGCGAGAGGCCTGGCTGTTCGACCAGTGGCAGGTCATGGACGACTGGATCGAAGAGCGACGAGCTGCTCGCGGTGAGCTCGACGCAGTGACCGCTGTTCCCCGCTGAGGCTGGGTCGCCGGCCTCATCGGCCGATACGGTCCAACCGTCACGCAGCGAACGACGCTGCAGGGGAGGACCGTCATGAAGATCGGCACGCTGCTCAACTACTCCGGCGACTACGTCGCGGCGATCGACGAGGTCGTCGCACTGGAGAAGGCCGGCCTCGACGCCGTCTGGGTGCCTGAGGCCTATTCGTTCGACGCAGTGACGGTCATGGGTTTCCTCGCGGCCCGCACGGAGACCGTCGAGATCGGCTCGGGCATCCTCCCCGTCTACACCCGCACACCCACGCTGCTCGCCATGACCGCCGCCGGGCTCGACGCACTCACCGGAGGCCGCGCGGTGCTCGGCCTCGGGGCGTCCGGACCGCAGGTGATCGAGGGCTTCCACGGCGTCGAGTACGACGCACCCCTCGGCCGCACCCGCGAGACCATCGAGATCTGCCGCCAGGTGTGGCGTCGCGAGAAGGTGGACTTCCACGGCAAGTACTACGACGTGCCGCTGCCCGAAGGCCAGGGCACCGGGCTCGGCAAGTCGCTCAAGCTCATCAACCATCCGGTGCGCTCGGACATCCCGATTCTCGTCGCCTCGCTCGGCGACAAGAACGTCGAGATGACCGCCGAGCTCGCCAACCAGTGGCTGCCGATCTGGTTCTGGCCCGAGCGCTCGCGCCAGGTGTGGGGTGACGCGCTCGATGCGGGCATGGCCAAGCGCGACCCGGCACTCGGCCAGCTCGACATCATCGCCGGCGCCTCGGTCGCCATCGGTGACGACGTCGACCACATGCGCGACTTCGCCCGCCCGATGGCCGCCCTCTACTTCGGTGGCATGGGCGCCAAGGGCAAGAACTTCTACAACAACGTGCTGCAACGCTACGGCTACGAAGCCGAGGCC
>JAHDHM010000287.1 GCA_020631315.1 Acidimicrobiales bacterium | reverse complement strand
AGCCCAGGAACTCGACCCGGTCGGCTCCGAGCATCGCGGCCGCACGGAGCTGTTCCTGCTCGCGCCGCTCCCCCAGCGTCTCCCCCGGGTCCAGGAAGCCGTCCTGCACCTCGCCGCACTCGCCACGGGTCGCGACGACGAGGATGACTCGATGGCCGGCGTCGGCGGCGAGCCGCATGGTGCCGCCGGTGGCGATGGCCTCATCGTCGGGATGTGCGTGGAAGGCGAGAATCGTCGCCATCAGGCCACGGCGCCCGAGGACTTCAGTTCGGCGACGCGATCGGCACTCAGGCCGAGCTCGGCGAGCAGGTCATCGGTGTGTTCGCCCGGCAGCGACGGGGGCAGGTCGAGTCCGACGGGTGTGCCGCTGAAGCGCGGCGCGGGCGACGGCTGCACCACGCCGTCGACCTCGGTGAAGGTGCCGCGTGCGACGTTGTGCGGGTGCTGCGGCGCCTCGTCGAGCGACAGCACCGGAGCGAAGCAGATGTCGGTGTGCTCCATGATCTCGCACCACTCGTCACGAGTCTTCTGGAGGAACACGTCGGCGAACCGCTGCTTCATCGCCGGCCAGTCCTCACGTGAGTGCTGGCGGGGCAGCTCCTCCTCCGCCAGGCCGGTCTTCTCGAGCAACAGGGCGTAGAACTGCGGTTCGATCGAGCCGATCGACACGTACTCGCCGTCGGCGCACTCGTACACGTCGTAGAAGTGCGCGCCGGTGTCGAGCATGTTGGTGCCCCGCTCGCCGTGCATGCCCATGGCCTTGAAGGTGAAGAACATGGCCATCAGCGATGCCGCCCCGTCGACCATCGCCGCGTCGACCACCTGGCCCGCACCCGTGGTCTTCGCGCTGAGCACGCCGCAGACGATGCCGTAGGCCAGCAACATGCCGCCACCGCCGAAGTCACCCACGAGGTTCAGGGGCGGGACCGGCGCCTCGCCGGCGCGACCGATGGAGCCGAGCGCACCGGACAGTGCGATGTAGTTGATGTCGTGGCCCGCAGCGTTGGCGTACGGACCGTCCTGGCCCCAACCGGTCATGCGGCCGTAGACCAGCTTCGGGTTGCGGGCGAGACACACGTCGGGGCCGAGGCCGAGACGCTCGGTGACACCTGGCCGGAACCCCTCGATCAGGGCATCGGCGGTCTCGATCAGCTGGAGCACCGTCTCGACCCCGTCGGGGTTCTTGAGGTCGACGCCGATGGAACGCCGACCGCGGGCCAACACGTCGTTCGGTCGAGACGGGGCGCCACCGACGTTGCCCGCACGATCGATGCGGATCACCTCGGCCCCCATGTCGGCGAGCATCATCCCGCAGAACGGGCCCGGGCCGATGCCCTGCAGTTCGATGATCCGGACGCCGTCGAGTGGGCCCATCATGTCTCCTCAGTGGTTCAAACGGTGCGTGCGTTCACGCAGTGCGGGCGTCGAGCGCCACCATGACCTCGACGAGGCGGGGCCATGCCCACGCCGGAAGATCGTGACCCATGCCCTCGATCTCGACCAACTCGGAGCCGGGAATCGCAGCAGCCGTCGCACGCCCGCCCGAGATGTCGATGAGGGTGTCGTGGTCACCGTGGATGACGACGCACGGGACCTCGACGGAGCGCAGCCGGTCGGTACGGTCGCCGTCGGCGATCACCGCTGCCATCTGATGCACGATGCCGCGAGGATGCACGGCACGGTCGTACTGGGCGGCGACGTACTCGCGCATCTCGTCCCAGTCGGTGTCCCGGCTGGCGTACACGGCTCGCGCCTGTAGATCGTGTTCGATCGCCGCGCTGCGTTCGGTCGGCGACGGTGTCATCAGCGCTTCGTTGGCCTCCGGGGTCGCCTGACCACTGTCACGAGCGCCGGGCCGCGACATGACCGACGTGAACGACCGCAGCCGTTCGGGGAACTCGATCGCCATCGTCTGGACGATCATGCCGCCCATCGACACACCCCAGACGTGGGCTCGGTCGATGCCGAGCTCGTCGAGCACGGCCATCCCGTCGGCCGCCATGTCACGCACGGTGTACGCCGCCGGCGACGGTTCGCCTGCCCGCAGTGCAGCCACCGCCTTGGCCGGGGTCGGCGGAACGCCCTCGGTGTACGAGCTCAGGCCGACATCGCGGTTGTCGTACCGGACGACGTGAAACCCGGCCTCGACGAGCAGCTGGCAGAACCCGACGCGGTACGCGAGGAGCTGACTGCCGAGGCCGTTGACCAGCAACACCGTCGGGTCCGACGGGTCGCCGAACGTCTCGAACTCGATCTCGACGTCACCGTTGCGCGCTCGCATGCTCACATCCGGTCCAGCAGGTCGCGACGCTTCGCCTCGAACTCCTCGTCGGAGACCAGACCCTGCCGGCGCAGCGCGTCGAGCTCACGGATCTTGTTGGCGATCTCGTCCTGTGCCGGCACAGCAGCACCCGCCTCGACGGCCGGTGACGCTGCGACCGGAGGCGGCGCGGTCCGAGGGCCGTGACGACGATCGTCGATCTGGCGGTAGATCTCGTTCTGGACCGCCTCGGGCTTGCGCACGTTCCCGAACCGCGACTGCCCCGACTCGCCCGCCGACTCGATCAGCAGATCACCGGCACCGATGATGCGTTCGAACAGCGACTGACGGAAGTTGATGTTGTCGATGCGATCGATCGGCAGCTCGACGCCTCGCTTGGTGAGCACACCCGTGCGAAAGATCAGACGCTCGTTCGACAACACGAAGTACGTGGTCGACCACTTGCCGTAGACGACGGCCAGGTTCACCAACGCCGCCACCAGCAGCACCCAGCCGACGTAGGACACCGGGGTGCCCGGCCCTGCCTGTAGCAGCACGGCGATGACGAGCGCCAGGACCACGAACGCCGACGACTGGGCGAACACCCACCAGTGCGGCTTCAAGTTCAGGACCAGCTTCTCGCCGTCGTTCAGATACCCGTCGGGAAACGCCATGACGAGACTGTAGGACCTACGCCCAGCCGAGTTCGTCTGTGTCTGATGGACGAACTACGCCCAGCCGAGTTCGTCGAGGTGGTCGTCGTCGATGCCGAAGTGATGGGCGATCTCGTGGATCACCGTGATCCGCACCTGCTCGGCGAGTTCCCGCTCATCGGCCACCTCGGCGCAGTGCGGCAACCGATAGATGTGGATCCGGTCGGGCATCACCCCGTGGTAGTCGCCACGCTCCGGCAGTGGGACACCGTCGTAGAGCCCGAGCAGGTCCTCCTCGGGATGTTCGTCGGACACCTCGAACGACACGTTCTGCATCGAATCGAACAGCTCGTCGGGGAGCGAGTCGAGGGCGTCACCGACGAGCTCCTCGAACCTCTCGACGGACACGGGTTCCATCGGTCCGACGCTAGCGTCCACCACATGGCCCGACCTCTCGCCCTCGACGATGAGCAACGCATCGCCGTCGAGCATCCCGGGCCGACGCTGCGGATCCTGGCCGGCCCCGGCTCGGGCAAGACCCGGGTGCTGACCGCTCGCATCATCCGACGGGCCGAAGAAGAGGTCGACGTCCGGCGGGTCCTCGCGCTGACCTTCACCCGCCGCGCCGCCATGGAGCTGCGTGGCCGGCTGCGCACCTCGGGCATCCGAGAGATCGGTGCGGTCGGCACGTTCCACGCCGTCGCGCTCCAGCAGCTGCGCCAACATCACCTCGACCGCGACCGTCGCCCGCCCGGCATCATCGCCAGCCGTCCGGCACTCCTGCGGCGCCTCGCCGACGGCGGCGACCAGGAGACGATCCGACGCGCCGACCACGCACTGGGGCGCGGCATCGCACCCGAGGAGATCCGACACCGCGGTGCCGCCGCGCTCGCCGAGCAGTACCGCCTGCACCTTCGCCGTCAGAACCTCCTCGACTTCGACGGCGTGCTCGACGAGTGCACCCGTCTGCTGCGCCACGACCGGACGTTCGCCGATGCACAGCACTGGCGGTTCCGGCATCTGGTCGTCGACGAGTTCCAGGACCTCAACCGTCGGCAGTTCGATCTGCTTCGAGCCTGGCTCGGCGACCGCGACGACCTGTGCGTCGTCGGCGACGTCGATCAGGCCATCTACGAGTGGAATGGTGCCGACGCCCGCTACCTGCGTGATCTCGAACGCTGGTACCCGAACGTCCAGACAGTGCATCTCGGTACGAATCACCGGTCAGCCGAGCCGATCGTGCGGGCTGCTCACGTCGTCCTCGGCGAGCGGGACGTGTCCGTCCGCCGCGCCGTCGGGGAGCCGCCTCAGGTCAGCGAACATCTCGACCCCTTCGCCGAGGCCGAAGATCTCGCACAGCGGATCCGCTGGCGGCACGGCGTCGACGGGGACTGGTCCGACCACGCTGTCTTGGCTCGGACCAACGCCCAGCTCGACACGATCGCCGCCGTCCTCTCGCGCCACCAGATCCCGCATCGGGTGAAGGGCAAGGGCAGCGTCTCCGCGGTTCCCGAAGCGGCCCAGGTGCTACAGCTGCTCGGCGACGCCGGCGATGACTTCGGAGCGATGCTCATCGACCTGGAGCTCGGCGAGGTCGACGGAGTGTCGATCGACAACGTGCCGGTCGCTTCGGTGCTCGAGCTGGCCCGCGAGTACGCCGACGATGCCCTCACCCCGACCGGCATGGGATTCACCCAGTGGCTGCGATCCGTCCGGGCAGGCGACGGGGCCATCGACGAAGACGTCGTCGATCTCGCCACCTTCCACGCTGCCAAGGGCCTCGAGTGGCCACACGTGACCATCGTCGGGTTCGAGGAGGGCCTCGCGCCGATGGACGACTCTGGTGAGGAGGCTCGCCTGGTCTACGTCGCCATCACCCGAGCGGTCCGCTCCTTGCATCTGTCGTGGGCGCGGCGACGAGACGGCGAGCGTCGACGACCCTCTCGTTGGCTCGCGGAGATCGAGGCCATCGGCGCGCCACCGGTCCCGCCGACCGCCGAGCAGCTCAGATCACATCTGGCCGCGGCGAGG
>JAHDHM010000286.1 GCA_020631315.1 Acidimicrobiales bacterium | reverse complement strand
ATCGACCTTGCCGACATGGGCCACCGTGTCCGCCACACGATCGAGGATGTCTCGACCGAGATCCGGATGTGCCATCTCTCGACCACGGAACATGATCGTGAGCTTGACCTTGTGGCCCTGCGACAGGAACTTCTCGACCTTGCCGGTCTTGGTGTTGAAGTCGCCGACGCTGATCTTGGGTCGGTACTTCATCTCCTTGAGCTCGGCAGCTCGGGACTTACGCCGGGACTCCTTCGCCTTCTGCGCCGCTTCGTACTTGTACTTGCCGTAATCCATGATTCGGCAGACGGGCGGGTTGGCCTGGGCAGCGACCTCGACCAGGTCGAGATCGGCCGCACGGGCGATGGAAAGGGCCTCGGGCAGCGGCTTGATGCCGATCTGCTCGCCGTCGGCGCCCACGAGGCGAACCTCGCGAGCCCTGATGCGATCGTTGATCCGTGGCTCGTCGTCGTGTGGGGGTGCTATGGCCGGACCTGCTTGTCCAAGAGACGTCTCCTCGTCACTTCGTGGGTGTGGTGCCGTCGATCAGAGCACTGGGATCAGGGCCAGAAACGACGACGGCGGACCTCGAGACTCGAGATCCGCCCTTCACACGTCCACGAGCCGAAAAGAGTTCCCGACGATGCCTCGTCGAAACACCCAGCGTCCACGAGAGATCCGTGGTTCCGGTGTGGAAGACCCGGCGCACTCGTACCGTTGCCACCCCGAGAGGGGCACCGTCGTGGCCGGGTGGAGGAGCGAGCCTCACTTGCCTCGGTTGTCCAGCGCAATAGGGTAGCAGCCCGGCCGCCCGAACCCAATGGACCGGCCCGAGTGCACTCTCCCACCGACCATCGAAACGAGCGCCACGTGAGCCTCTGGACCCCTGACGGCGAACACGAGATCCCCGACGACGGTGGCGACGCTGCCGGCGGCGCGGGCTTCGATCCCGAGCAGCAGCTCGACCCCGAGACCCAGGCGCAGCTCGAAGAGGAGCTGGCTCGGGCCCAGGCCCAGCTGTTGTCGGCCCCCGTCGAGCAGGTCGTCGCCAACCACGCGATGGGTCTGTTCGAGCTCGGTGCGCTGCACCTGCGCGTCGGGAACCTCGACGCGGCGCGACTCCCCATCGACGCGATGGGCCTGTTGGTCGACAACCTCGGCGACCGGATGGCTGAGGCGCCCACGCTGACCGCTGCGCTGACACAGCTGCGCATGGCCTACGTCGAGGTCGCCAACGCCACCGACGAAGCGTTCGACGACGACCTCGACGACGACCTCGACGACGACCTCGACGACTGAGTCGATGTCGACTCCGGCCCGCATCGTCGTGATGGGCGTCGCCGGGTCCGGCAAGACCACCGTCGGCGCCGCTCTCGCCGGGCATCTCGACGCCCTCTTCGTCGACGGCGACGACCTGCATCCTCCCGAGAACGTGGCGAAGATGAGCGCCGGAACCCCGCTCGACGACGCGGACCGCGCCCCGTGGCTCGACGCCGTCGCGTCAACGCTCTCGTCGGGTGAGTCGATCGTGATCGCCTGCTCAGCGCTCCGGCGTGCCTATCGGGACCGGCTACGTCGAGCCGGCGGTGTCGCGTTCGTCCACCTGCATCTCAGCGAGGAGGACGCACTGCAGCGCGTGACCGGACGAGCGGGTCACTTCATGGGTGCCGAGATGGTCGCCAGCCAGTTCGCAACGCTCGAGCCACCACACGAGGAAGCGGATGTGGTCGTGGTGGACGCACGTCAGTCGATCGAAGCGATCATCCACTCCGCCCTCCATCGATGAACGGGATGCGCTGACCTACCACCTTCGGTACCGTCGATCCGGTGAGGTGGCAGCGACACAGGTGGATGGCAGTGGTCGTGACGGGCGCGTGCTTCGTGAGCGCGTGTTCGACCACCGAGGCGACGGATGACGCCACGGAAGCGACGACTCCCCCGACTACCGCAGTGGCCACATCGGTCGCGCCGGCCACGACGACGGACGCTCCGACGACCACCCCCGAACCGACGTCGCCGCCATCGACCGACACCGCACCGCCCTCGCACTTCGTGTCGGGCAGTCCGGGCCTCATCGCCGCGGTCGCAGCCGACGGCGCCACGTTCGTCTATCTCGACTGGGCGTCTCGCACGACGCTGCTCGTCGATCGCGAGAGTGCCGAGGCAGAGCTCCTGGTCGGAGTGCACCCGCCGCAGCGGATCTCGAGCGATGGGCGCCTCGTGAGCGGACGCGACGACTCGGGCGACAACTTCGTCCTGCTCGACACTGTGACCGGCTCGACGGTCACGGGACTGAGCCTCCTCGTAAGCAGCCAGATCAGCGCCGTCAACGACGACACGGCGGTGTTCGTCACGAACCTCGGCTTCTCGACGCCGAGCGCCTGGCAGCTCGGAGACGTGGAGATCGAGGTCCGACCGCTGTACTCCGCCAGCGACTTCGACGACGCAGGGTTCCGGGACGTGGGCGACGTCTCCGGCGTGTCGAGCGAGGGAGCCGTCACGCTGAGCCGCCCGCCGCTGCAGGCGCCAGGCGGCGATCAGACTGGAGTCGATGCGCCGATGCTCGAGCTCCGGGTCGACGGAGCAACCGTCTGGACGTTGGAGCGAGGTCGTGCACAGTCGCCGCAAGGTGCGGTCTCCGCCGACGGCGAGCACGTCGCAGTGTGGACGCTCGACGGACTCGTGCACCTGGAGGCTCCGTTCGCCGAAGAACGCGTCCTCGACACCTCGTGTGCGGGCGACACCCGCGGCGCGGAGTCGACGGCGCTGGACATCGACGCAGGTGCGGTCTTCGTCGGGGTGGTGCCCAGGACCGGCCTACCCGATCGTCTCGATGTGCTCCGGGTCGATCTCGGCACCGGCGCATGCACACACCTGATCACCGGGTCTCTGCCCGACGGCAACAGCGGCCTCGCGTTCGTCGACGTGACGCCCACCGGCGATCGCCTCCTCCTCGGTCTCGGCGGGCGCGGCAGCGGACTTCCACTGACCTACGACCTGCTGCTCGACGACCTCTCCGACGCCGGCACATCGGTGGAGCTGCAGCTGTTCACCGACTGGGAGTAGCGGTCAACTCCCGATGGCGTCTGCCTCGACGGTCAGGCCGACCTCTTGACCGAACGACAACTCCAGTTGGTTGCCGGCCGGGTCGACGATGATCCCCCAGTAACCGACCGGCGCTCCGTAGTCGAGCGGCCCCATCGTCTCGAACCCGGCGGTCGACGCAGCCGCGAGTCGGCGGTCGACCTCGTCGCGTGACGACACGCCGACACCCAGGTGGCAGAACCCGGTGAGCCCGGGACGCGCCTCGGCCTGCTCGATGAGCACGATGACGAAGGGCCGCGTTCGATCGCTGAGCCAGACGACCTCGCCTGCATCGTCGTCACGGTCACGACGGTGCACGACCTCCATGCCGGCGAAGGTCTCGTAGAACTCGACGCACGGCTGCGCCTCGACGACCCCGAGCGCGACGTGCGTCAGACCCAGATCGACGTGAGGCTCACCCGCCACGTCGGGATCAGCCCTCGCTGTTCGCCGCAGCCTCGGCGGCGGCCGCGGCCGCATGACGTGCCATGTCGGCATCGGGATCGATGGTGTGGCCCATGCGCACGGCCTTCGTGCGGAGGTACTCGATGTTCTCGGGGTTGGCGTTGGTCGGCATGCCGACCCGCTCGACGATGTCGAGGCCGTAGCCGTCGAGGCCGCCGCGCTTGCTCGGGTTGTTCGTGAGCAGGCGCATCTTGCCGACGCCGAGATCGACGAGGATCTGCGCGCCGATGCCGTACTCCCGGCTGTCCGCCGGCAGACCCTGGTCGAGGTTGGCATCGACGGTGTCACGCCCGTGGTCCTGGAGCTCGTAGGCCGCGATCTTGTGACCGAGGCCGATGCCACGACCCTCGTGCCCACGCAGGTAGACGATGACGCCGGCACCTTCCTTGGCGATCATCTCCATGGCCTGGCTCAGCTGGGCACCACAGTCGCAGCGCAGCGAGCCGATGATGTCGCCGGTCAGACATTCGCTGTGGACGCGCACCATGACCGGCGACTGCCCCATGACCGTGCCGTAGGTGAGTGCCAGATGGTCGTTGCCGTCGAAGTCGCGGTACACGTGGGCCATGAACTCGCCGTACACGGTGGGCAGACGAGCCTTGCTGACCGGGTCGACGAGCCGCTCGTTCTCGCGGCGATAGCGGATCAGGTCGGCGATCGAGATGAACTTCAGCCCGTGCTCCTTGGCGAACACGGTCAGCTCGGGCAGGCGAGCCATGGTGCCGTCGTCGTTGACGACCTCGGCGAGCACGCCGGCCGGCTCACAACCGGCCAGCCGAGCGAGGTCGACCGCGGCCTCGGTGTGGCCCGCACGACGCAGCACACCGCCAGGGCGGTACCGCAGCGGGAGGATGTGCCCGGGGCGCACGAAGTCCGACGCAACGGACTCCTCGCTGGCCAGCTTCTGCAGTGTGAGCGCGCGGTCCGAGGCCGAGATGCCCGTGGTCGTACCGACGGCCGCGTCGACGGTGATCGTGTACGCCGTGCGCATCGGCTCGGTGTTCACGGTGACCATCAGTGGCAGCGCGAGGCGATCCAGCGCCTCACCCGTGAGCGGCGCACACAACACACCGGACGTGTAGCGGACGAAGAACGCGATCGTCTCGGGTGTGGCGTGTTCGGCCGCCATGATGAGGTCGCCCTCGTTCTCGCGATCCTCGTCGTCGACCACGACGATGATCTCGCCGCGACCGATGGCTGCGATGGCGTCCTCGACGGGGTCGAACGGTGATTCGCCGGAGGCGTGGCTCTTCGAGTCGTTGACGTTGCTCATCAGATCACTGGTCCTGGGAGGGTGCGTCGGCGGCCTTGCTGGCGAGGTCGTCGAGGTAGGGAGTCGTCAAGCGTTCCACGTACTTGGCCATCACGTCGACCTCGAGGTTCACGGGGTCGCCCGGACGGCGCTCGCCGAACGTGGTCA
>JAHDHM010000285.1 GCA_020631315.1 Acidimicrobiales bacterium | reverse complement strand
CCCGAGTCCCACCCCCACCCGACGAGGTCATCGGCCACGTTGTAGCGCCACCAGCCCATGCGATCGCCGACGCCGAACAGCTTGGCGAAGGTGTCCGAACCGAGGAACCATTGAGCCGCTCCTAGAGCCGACGCGCTCGACGGAGTCGACAAAGCTCCAGAGTCCCGTGGCGCGGGGCCGTTGCACGGAACGACCGTCGGCAGGACGCCGAGGGTGCCGATCGGAACCATCAGCTCTTCGACGCGGGCCTCTGCTTGGGCGGGCGCCTCTGTCACCACCGTTTGTCCGAGCTCGCAGTCGGCTCGATCGGGGAGTGAACCGGCGATCGGTTGTTGCGTCAGTTCGGCCAAGAGCTGCTCGGCCGGGGCAGCCTGGATCGAGAAGATGGCGACCAGGTCGTCGCCGACTCGACGGGCAGCGCCGCTTGAAGCTCCTTCTTCTGCGGGACGCTCGGCTGCCCAGGTGTCGCTGGTGTCAACCCCCAAGGGACGAAGCCCGAGGGAGAACTGCAGGCTGGCGAGAAGCTGTGCCTGACCACCGACGTCGGACATGGTCAGTACGAACACCGTTCCGCCGTCAGGGGCGCAATACGTCACGATCGGACCCCCGCCTACGTTCTGGAGCTCGGAGAGCTGGACGCCGGCACCCGCTAGCAACTCGCCTTCAGGCCCGACGTCCAGCTCATCGACGAGAGCGAAGCCCGCCGAGACGTCCTCGCCGACGAACGACGCCGTGAGGCGGTGCTGGTCGATGACCCAGCTGAGTGAGATCAAGTTGTCCAGATCGACGACGATTCCGCTCACTCCGCCCGGCGTCTGCAGCGGACGTCCGACCAGCTGATCGTCGTCCGGTCGGATGCTCACGATGGCGTCCAGTCCGGATGGATGCACGGCGTGCCAACCCCAATCGCGCGCCGGGTCGACCGATGACGCCGCGAGGGTCAGCCCGGTCACAGACTGCAGGTCCAGGGTCCACACAGAGGGCGCTGCAACGGTTGTGGCGACAGCTTCCTCGGCGACCTCTCGGTTCGCCGCGGGCGTCGGGCTCGCAGGGGCCGCATTTTCGGAAGAAGAGACAGCGGGCAGACTGGTCGTGGCGATCACCTCGCTCGCAGGAACTGTCTGTCCTTCCTCCGGGTCACTGCCCGCCACGAGCGCAGCGGCCGCACCGAATGCAACTGTCACGACGAGGCCGACGGCGGCCCTGACCAGCACCACAGGGGAGAGCGCATCGCGTCGCACGCGGAGCTGTGGGGAGCCTTCGCGAACGCCCTCGTCGGCGAGTTCGAGCATGCGGTCGCGGAGGTCGTCGAGATCGTTCGTCATCGCTCCAGCTCCTCTCGGAGTCGTTCCAGTCCGCGGCTGACAAGGCTTCTCGCCGTACCCGGGCGACAGCCCAACGCGGCGCAGATGTCCTCGTCGCTCGCTCGGTCCAGTACCCGCATCACGACCGCCACCCTCTGGCGTTCGGTCAAGGCACGCATGGCGTCCGCGAACTCGACGACTCGTTCCGGCGCAACAGCCTCGTCGATCTCCAGGACTCGCCGTCTGCGCCGCATCATCGATCGCCGTCGCAGCACCGACGTCGCCTCGTTGTTCACCGCACGACGGAGATAGGCGGCCGGTCGATCGACGTCAGCCGTGGAGCCGGCCACGCGCTCGAACACAGCGTGGACTGCGTCTTCGGCCGAGGCAACGTCGCCGAGCAGCAGATACGCCCGCCGGAGCAGGTCGGCTCGATGGCGCTCGTACTCGTCGCCCCAGTCCACCGCCGCGGTGCGCATCGGTCCCACCTGTGCCCCTGGCCTCATGCTGACATGACGAACGAGCGTCCAGAAACGTTGCGCTGCCGGGAAGCGGTACCGAAGCGGGTGGGTTACCGCCTCAATGTCTCTCCGGATTCCACTACGACACGGCGTCGCCGCGACGGTCGTCGGTCTCGGTCTGATCGCTTCAGCATGCGGGTCGGGACAGGGCGCTGCTCCCGATTCAGCTGCTGCCTCTGCGGCAGGCGAGGCCGCCGAGGCCAACATCGGACAACTCGAGCAGGCCGACAGCGTGCTCGACATCGAGGTCCTCGACGTCGCCGACGGTTCGATCTCGACCCTGAGAACAGCCGTGGAGGGCGATCGACCCGTCCTCGTGTGGTTCTACTCACCGCATTGACCCACCTGCCGGCGTGAACGCGCCGAGGTCGGGCAGTTCGCCCAGACGCACGCAGACAAGATCCAGGTCGTCGGTCTCGGTACACAGGACGACTTCGCCTACGCCCAGGAGTTCGTCGACAGTGGCGACCTCGTCATCCCGGAGCTCACGTTCCTGTGGGACCCGAACTTCACCACCTGGTCGGCGTTCGGGGTGCGAGCCAACTCGTCGATGGCGCTGCTGAGTGCCGATCTCACGGTCGCCAGTGACGTCTTCTTCGGCTTCGGCGACGACCAACAGCGTCAGATCCTCGACGCCCTACCCGCCTACGGCTGACGCCGCCCCGGCGGCAACGGAGATCGCGCGCCACAAGGGGTTGTGCGCGCGTCGGAGCACCGATATCGTTTGCTCTTCGTGCGCCACAGCCGTGGCTGCCAACTGACGTCCTCGAAGGCCCGGCCGTGTCGAACGGTCGCACCAGGGAACCACGAGGCACAACCGAACCAACGCTCCGCCGGCTCTGCGCCTGCGGAGCGTTCGCGTGGAAGACCCACGGTCCGTCGGGCCGGGGGAAGCACACCGAAGAGGAAGACGCCTCCGATGGCGAACAAGGCGATCGTTGCCGAGAAGGTCGGCATGACACAGCTGTGGAACGAGGACAACCAGGTTGTCCCCGTGACCATGCTCCGTGTCAGCCCGTGCCGCATCGTGCAGATCAAGACGAACGAGAACGACGGGTACTCCGCGTTGCAGGTCACTTACGGCCAGGCACGTGAGAAGAGCCTGACAAAGCCCGAAGCTGGTCACTTCGCGAAGGCCGGCGTCGACGCCGGTGTGAAGCTCGTCGAGCTCCGCGTGGACGACGTCACCGACTACGAGGTGGGCCAGGCGCTCGACGCCAGCCTCCTCGAGGCCGGCGACAAGATCGACGTCACCGCAGTGTCCAAGGGCAAGGGCTTCGCCGGCACCATGAAGCGTCACAACTTCTCCGGCCAGAAGGCCAGCCACGGTGCCCACCGCGTGCACCGTAAGCCCGGCGCCATCGGTGCCTGCGCCACCCCGGCGCGTGTCTTCAAGGGCACTCGCATGGCGGGCCGCATGGGCGCCCAGAAGGTGACCACCCAGAACCTGACCGTCGTCCAGGCCGATGCCGACGCCGAGATCATCCTGGTCAAGGGCTCCGTGCCCGGCCCCAAGGGTGCCGTCGTCGTCATCCGCGACGCGGTG
This sequence comes from Acidimicrobiales bacterium, assembly GCA_020631315.1. The sequence continues at coordinate 1,577 of JAHDHM010000285.1, read as the reverse complement.
AAGGGATAAGGCCATGACGATCACGCTTCAGGTCAAGAACCAGACCGGCGGCGACGCCGGCACCGTCGAGGTGGCAGAGGAGCTCTTCGGCGTCGAGCCGAACGTCCCGGTCCTCCACCAGGTGGTGACCGCACAGCTCGCCGCACGTCGCGCCGGCACCCACTCCACCAAGACCCGTGCCGAGGTCCGTGGTGGCGGTGCCAAGCCGTTCCGTCAGAAGGGCACCGGCCGAGCCCGTCAGGGCACCAGCCGTGCGCCGCAGATGACCGGCGGTGGCATCGTGCACGGTCCGAAGCCTCGTAGCTACGCCAAGAAGGTCAACAAGAAGGTCGTGCGTCTGGCACTGGCCTCGGCCCTCTCGGACCGTGTCCAGTCGGATCGTCTCCTCGTCATCGACGAGTGGGCCTTCGACGCACCGAAGACCAAGGACGCACTGGCTGTCATGCAGGCCCTCGACCTCTCGGGTCGTGTGGTCATCGTCGTCGGCGACAACGACGACACCGCCGGCCGTAGCTTCCGCAACATCCCCGGCGTCCAGCTGCTCCAGCAGGGCGAGCTGAACGCCTACGACATCTTGTGCAGTGACTGGCTCGTCTTCTCCAAGGCGACCCTTCCCGGAGGTGAGTCGTGAAGGATCATCGCGACGTGCTCATCCGCCCGGTCGTCTCCGAGAAGAGCTACGCGCTCCTCGAAGAGAACGTCTACACGTTCATCGTTGCTCCCGAGGCCTCCAAGCCCGAGATCAAGGACGCCGTCGAGGCCATCTTCGACGTCAAGGTCCTCAAGGTGAACACCCTCAACCGCAAGGGCAAGCGCATGCGCAACCGCCGTAGCTTCACCTACGGCAAGCGCCCCGACACCAAGCGGGCCCTCGTCACCCTCAGCGAGGGCGACTCGATCGATCTGTTCGGAGCCTGATCATGGGTATTCGTACACGCAAGCCCACGTCGCCGGGCCGTCGCTTCCAGACGGTCTCGGACTTCGCCGAGCTCACGACGGACCGTCCGGAGAAGTCGCTCCTCGCGAAGAAGTCCGGTTCCGGTGGTCGCAACAACTACGGCCGCAAGACCTCGCGTCACCGCGGTGGTGGTCACAAGCAGCGCTACCGCGTCGTCGACTTCCGTCGCAACAAGGACGGCGTGCCGGCCAAGGTCGCGACCATCGAGTACGACCCCAACCGCAACTGCCGCATCGCACTGCTCCACTACCTGGACGGCGAGAAGCGCTACATCCTCGCTCCGCTCGACCTCCACGTCGGCGACATGATCTCGAGCGGTCAGCACGCGGACATCAAGCCCGGCAACGCACTTCCGCTGCGCTACATCCCCGTCGGTACGGTCATCCACAACGTCGAGCTGAAGCCCGGCGGCGGTGGCCAGATGGCTCGTAGCGCCGGCACCTCCGTGCAGCTCGTCGCCAAGGAAGGTGCTTTCGCCACCCTCCGCCTGCCGAGCACCGAGATGCGCCGTGTGCCGATCGACTGCCGTGCAACGATCGGCACCGTCGGCAACGCCGAGGCCGACCTCATCAAGATCGGCAAGGCCGGCCGCAACCGCTGGAAGGGCGTTCGCCCCCAG
>JAHDHM010000284.1 GCA_020631315.1 Acidimicrobiales bacterium | reverse complement strand
CGGCTGGGCAACGTGGCGAACGGGGTGCACGGGTTCATCTACTTCGTGCCCGAAGCGGCGCAGGAGTACGAGCGCCTCGGGCTCGTCGACTTCTACCCGCAGTACTTCGGGAGCCGGGCTGCGCCGATGGGACCGGTCGGTCCCGAGACGGTGCTGGCGACCTTCTTCAACTTCAGCCCTGCGGCAGTCGGTGCCGGCATCCCGCTCGCATGGGAAACGGCCTCACCTGAGCAGCTGCAGGCGGCACGATTCGCCGCAGCCGAGCGGGTGCTCGGCCGGGTCGGTGGCGTCCTCTCCGGTACCCAGATCGATGAGGCGGCGGAGATCATGGCGTCGATGATCGGCGGGGTCTCGATGGCGGGCCGTCCCCTCGCAGCGGCCAATGCAGGGGTGGAGCTGCCGACCGATCCGTTGACCCGGCTCTGGCAGCTCATCACCGTGATCCGTGAGTACCGGGGCGATGCCCACGTCGCTGCGTTGACGTCCGCACCGGTCGGTCCGGTCGAGGCCTTGGTGCTACACGCCGCAACCGGTGTCGTCGATCGTGCTCGTCTCCAGGAACTCAGGGCGTGGTCCGATGCCGAGTGGGACGGCGCGGTCGACCTTCTCGCCGGGCGAGGCTTGGTCGACGGCGACGGCTCGTTCACGCCCGACGGTGCAGCCTTCCGTGAGTCGATCGAAGAGCAGACCGATCGGGCGACACGACCGATCCTCGACGTCGTCGGTGACGACACCGTCCACCGGCTCTGCGATCTGCTCGTGCCGTTGCGTGATGCGCTGATCGCCGAAGGCGTCTACCCCTGGCGTGGGCTCAAGTAGTCACGCGCTGCGTGGTCAGCGGGCGCGGAGGGCGAACGGCAGCACAGGGCCGGCGTCGGCCTCGTTGAGGCGGAACGCAGCCACGGTCATCGTCCAGCGGCTGTCGACCTCGTCATCGATGAGCAACACAGGACCGGTGGGCGCAGCGGCCAGCGCGTCGTGGTCGACCTCGAGCCGATCCCAGACGAGGCTGACCTGGTGGGCCGAGTTGGCTTGATCGGCCTGGTAGCCGTCGTCGGCGCTTCCGTCGTTCCGGCGCACGAGCGCTCGGTGGACTGGCAGCTTGCCGATCGTGCCCAGTGCCTCGCACAGCGCGTCGATCGCCGCAGCAGAACGCCGTGACGGCATCGGACAGATCCACGTCGGGCGCCGCTCCCAGTCCCACCTCTTCAGCACGCCGGCACACGCGTCGAGCAGGTCGCGCTCGATCGTCACGGGCTGACCGGACCTGGCGCCCGACAACAGCGACTCGACCACGGCACCCCAGCCGCCATCGCCGACCCGGCTCAGCGCCCGGCCGGTCGCGGCCTGGTGATCCGCAGCGATCCGACCCTTCGGCGCGTCGAGACGCGTCGGCCACTGGCGCCGTGGCTCGATCTCGACATCACCGCCACGCAGCAGGTCCTGTGCCTTGGCCACCGTGCGAGGGTCGGGGGAGTGCTGCCAGCTGTGGTCGGTGCAGCGATCACATCGGCCGCACTCGGTGGCCTCGGTGTCGTCCAGGGCCTCGCGTAGGAAGCGCAGCCGGCAACCGTCAAGCTCTGCCCAGGTGAGCATCTGGTTCGATTCGTCTCGTCGGAGCTGGCGCAGCGACCTCGCCAGCTCGTGGTCGTAACGCCAGGGCCGGTGGGTGCGCACCCAGCCCGAACCGATGCGGTGGACGGCGCCGTCGACCTCGAGGATGTTGAGCAGGGTGCCAAGGCGTGTCCGGCCCAGGTTCACCCAACGTTCGAGCTCGGCGATGCTCGTCGGTTCGTGGAAGTTCAGCTGGTCGAGCGTGGTCTGGCACAGCTCCTCGCTCGGCAACGACACCGACTCGAACCAGCGCCACACCGCTGCGTCCTCGGCGGGCCGTGGCACGGCGATGACCTCGGCCCGGTCGATGTTGCGGCCGGCACGCCCGATCTGCTGGTAGTACGCCACCGGCGACGGCGGCAGCCCGAGGTGCACACAGAACGCCATGTCGCCCTTGTCGAACCCCATGCCGAGCGCGCTCGTCGCGACGAGCGCCTTGATCTGGTTGTCGCGGAGGCGGTCCTCCATCCGCAGCCGGTCGGCCGGTTCGACCTGGCCCGTGTAGGCGTCGACCTCGTGTCCCTGGCTGCGCAGCCACGCCGCCGTCTCGATCGCCTGCGCCACCGTGAGGGCGTAGATGATGCCCGAGCCGTCGAGCTGGGGCAGTGTCTCGGCCAGCCATGCCAACCGGTGTGCGTCGTCGGGAAGGTCGACCACTGACAGATGGAGCGACGCACGGTCGAGCGGCGTCCGCAGCACGAGGCTGTCGCTGCCGAGCTGCGCGGCCACGTCGTCGGTGACCCGCTGGTTGGCCGTGGCCGTGGTGGCCAGCACGGGCGTCCACGGTGGAAGGTCGTCGAGCAGCTGGCGAAGGCGTCGGTAGTCCGGGCGGAAGTCGTGGCCCCAGTCACTGATGCAGTGCGCCTCGTCGCACACGAGCATGAACGGCCGGGATTGCAGCGTTGCGAAGACCCGTCGCCGGAAGCCCGGGTTCGCGAGCCGCTCCGGCGCGATCAGCAGCAGGTCGACACGGTCCTCGGCGATCTCGCCCTCGAGCTCGTCCCAACGGTCGACGTTCGACGAGTTGATCGTCACCGCGTGGAGTCCGAGCTTCGACGCTGCGGCGACCTGGTCGCGCATGAGTGCCAGCAGGGGAGAGACCACCACCGTCGGGCCCCAGCCGCGGTCGCGCAGCATCCGGGTCGACGAGAAGTACACAGCCGACTTGCCGAACCCGGTCCGGGCGACGAGCAGCGTCCGTCGACGATCAGCGACGACCGCGGTCACCGCCGCCAACTGCTCGGGGCGTGGTGCAGCGTCGGGTCCCGCGAGCGCAGCGATGTCGCGGGCCAGTTCGAGCTCGACGTCGGCCGGCGACGGCCGAGGCGGTTCAACACTCATCGCCCACCAGTCTCGCCGGAGATCGGCTCAGACCAACACAGATCGGCTCAGACCAACACAGAGCGGTACGGCGGGACGATGTTGTCGTCGATCCAAGCGTCGGTGTCGGTGCGGGGAAGGTCGTAGCTCGGCTCGCCCTTGCAGCTCATCCGGTACATCAGGCGAGCATCGGCGGGATCGTTGATCGACTTCTTCACCGGCGGCGCCACGTGCAGCGTCGAGAAGTTGCTCCAGATCGTGAGGTCGCCCGGTGTGTGCACGTGGTCGTACCGGAACTGCGGTTGGAGGCAGTGCCCTTCGAGGCGGTCGAGGAAGTGACGGGACTCGTCGGCGGGGAGCGCAGCGAAGGCCGCCGTCGTGTCGGCGTAGGCCGTTTCGCCGTTCAGGGGCAGCTCTTCGCGCAGCCGGGCCAGCTCAGCGGGGGAGTCGGGGTGGTAGAAGCCGTGCTCGCGGCGCGGATTCGTGACCCACGTGTCGCCCGGCGCGTCGCGGGTCGTCGGCACCCGATGGACGTAGAACATGCTCGTCGACAGCGGCACCGGCTCGAACTCGATGTCGGTGTGCCAGTGCTGACCACCCGCGGTCACCGGCTCGGCGTCGGGTCCGCCGCCTGGCACGTTCGACACGATGTAGATCGCAGGGCTGTCGGCACCCGGCCAGCACTCGATGGCATCGGGGAACGCGGCGTTGTTCAACGCCGAGGCTCGGCGCTCTGGCGGGTGCAGCACCAGCGCCTCACCGGATCCGTGGGCGGAGTAGTTGGCGTAGTTGTTCGGGTGCGGGATCGGAGCGCCGAAGTGGTTCGCCACGCGTTCGAGGTCGTGGACGTCGAAGCCGTGTTCGTCCTGGCCCGAGAAGCAGATGATCTGAAAGCGATCGAGCAGGTCGATCAGCAGCCGTGCCTGGTCGGCCGACAACGGTCCGCTGAGATCGACCCCCTCGATCCGGCGCCCCGAGCGGTTCCTGATGCGAGACTCCGGTCCGCGTCATGTCGGATCTACAACGCCTTCTTCGTCTGAGTCGTCTTCCCCTGTGGGCTGCGGTGATCGTTGTCTGGGTCGTCGGGTTGACCTGGTTCGTGCAGCTCGACGGCGATCGGCTTGGCGTGCTCGGCTCGATCGTCTTCGCAGTGGTGTTCAACCCGACGGCGAGCGTCTTCTTCGGGCTCGGCGTCACCAGGAAGTGGCGTGGCGCAGCACCGACCGCCTTGTTGCTGACGAGCCTGTCCACGCTGCTGCTGGCCTCGAAGGCCGTGGACATCGGCTGGAGCGGGATGAGCGTGTCGGTGCTCGCTCACCTGTACGCCACGCCAGTGCTGTGGTTCGTCCCAGCTGCGCTCGTCGATCTTCGTCGGCGTCGTGTTGACGCTTCGTGGCGGCGGAACCCTCCTTCGGTTGGGAACGACGCAGCGTGGTCTGATGGCAGGACGGCCGAGGAGGGGTGATGTCGGAGCTGGATCGGTTCGACTGGTTGGGGCACACGGTGGAGGAGGCGATCGATCCCGATCGGGTGATCGTCGATGCGCATCATCACCTGTGGGACCGCAACGGCAGCACCTACCTCGCGGCCGAGCTGCTCGCCGACGCGACCGGGTCGCACAACGTGCGCCAGACCGTGTTCGTCGAGTGCATGTCGGGCTACGACCGACAGCGGCTCGAGCACATGTGGCCGGTCGGTGAGGTCGACTTCGTCCGAGGTGAGGCAGCGTCGATGGCCGCGTTCGCCGGTGACGGAGGGCAACGCATCGGCGCCATCGTCGGTCGTGCCGACATGATGCTCGGCGAGGCGGTCGAGGAGGTGGTCGCTGCACAGCTCGAGGTGGGCGGCGGACTGTTCCGAGGCATCCGTCACGGCACCGGCTGGGACGCGAGCGACCAGATCCGTCGGGGCCACACCCGTCCCACTCCGGGGATGATGCGGACTGCGGAGTTCCAGGCCGGAGTACGAACCCTGGCCCGGATGGGGCTCAGCTTCGACGCGTGGCTGTTCCACCCCCAGCTTGACG
>JAHDHM010000283.1 GCA_020631315.1 Acidimicrobiales bacterium | reverse complement strand
GATCACCTGGAACTTCACCCCGTCGATCGACACCGTCGGGCCGCCCGTCGCATCGGCGATCGCCAATCGCTCCGCTGCAATCGCACCCAACACCGCCACCGGCAGCTCCTGGGTCTGCTCGTCGATGGTTCGTCCTGATGCCAGCTCGAGCTGGAGCACTTCGGTGAGACGTCCGTCGGTCGCGACGACCGAGAGGCCGTACGGGTCGTCGTCGTGTTCGTTGCGGGTCACGTCACCGCTGATGTTGGTGACGCCGACCGCATCGAGCACGGTGGGCACCGCTCGCAGCATCGTGGCCGCGTCGGTGGGGAGGAGGGCCTCGTCGCCGAACAGGCTCTGACCGGGCCGCACCTGCAACAGGTTCGTGCCCAACTCGTCGAGCTCCGCCAGTAGGTCGGCCTTCGACGACGAGGAGATCCCGACGACGGTCACCATCGACGCGATGCCGAGCGCGATGCCGAGCGCAGTCAACAGGGTCCGGCCCGGCCGGGACCCGAGCCCACTCAGCCCGGTGCCGAAGCGATCCCGCAGCCGCAGCCGGCTTCTGGTGGTGGAGCGTTGTGGCCGTCTCATGCCGGCACCTCCACCGGGATCGGGGGTGGCGCCGTCGTGTCCTCGACCCGGCCGTCGCGCACGTTGATCCGACGCGGAATCCGCTCTGCGACCTCCAGGTCGTGCGTGATGATCGCAATCGTCGCGCCGTGGTGTGTGTTCAGATCCTCGAGCAGCTCGAGGATGTCGTCGCTCGTCTGCGAATCGAGGTTGCCGGTCGGTTCGTCGGCCAGGATCAACGCAGGGTCACCCACCAACGCTCTCGCGATCGCAACGCGTTGACGCTGGCCGCCTGACAGCTTCGGCGGGCGCGTGCCCGCTCGATCGGCCAGACCCACGAGCTCGAGGGCGTCGTGGGCCCGGCGCAGGCGAGTTGCTCGATCCACACCCCGGTACAACAGGCCGTTCGCCACGTTGTCGACCACCCTGGCCCCCTCGAGCAGATGGAAGCTCTGGAAGATGAAGCCGAGACGGCTCGACCGGAGACCGCTTCGCTGACGGTCGCCAAGCGACGCGGTGTCGATCCCGTCGATCAGCACCTCGCCGGCCGTCGGACGGTCGAGCGTTCCCATGATGTTGAGCAGCGTCGACTTGCCGCTTCCCGACGGACCGACGATGGCCAACATCTCGCCCGGGTCGATGCGAAGGTCCACGCCGTCGAGCGCCCGGATCGGAGGTTCACCCGGGTAGATCCGGGTCACGTCGCGTAGTTCGAGGGCGGGGGTCATGCCGGCACCACCACTGGTGTGCCGTCGTCCAGCCCCTCGATCTCGGCGAAGCCGTCGACCACGGTTCCCAGCTCGACCGCGGTGAGTTCGAGTCCGGCATCCGTCTCGACCTGTACGGCCCAGCCGCCCTCCGCCAGCGCCACCAGCGCTCGCACGGGCACGGTCGTCACGTCCTCGGCCAGAATGCGGGTCGAGACGACCTCGGCCGTCTCCACATCCGCCGGGGCGTCGGCCACGAACTCGACCTTCACCTCGTGTCGGGCCGATCCGTCGGCACCGGTCGTCCGCTTCAGGCTGGCGACCACACCGGCCGATTCGCCTGCATCGGACACGATCGAGACCCGCGTGCCTTCCGCAAAGAACGGGCGCTGACGGTTGGTGACCTCGAAGTGCACGCTCGGCGTGACCGCGCCGACGCTCACTTGATCGAATCGCATGCCCACCTCGGGGGCCGAGTCGACCCGGAGCGGACCCTCGACGAAGACGAGCTGCGAGCGGTCGACCTTGCCGGTCGCCGGCACTCCGAGCTCCTTCTGCCAGGCCTTCACCGCACGTTCCGTCGTGATGCCGAAGATGCCGTCGGCCTCGAGTCGCTGCTCGTCGTCGAACCCCTCGGCCAGGAGGAACCGCTGCAGCTGCGCCACGTCGTCGCCTTCCTGGAGGCCCAGCTTGTCGCCGGCCTCGTCCACCTCGAATCGGCCGACCCGACGAAGTTCCCGATAGAGGGGCACCGAGCCCTCCGCCAGGGTGACCGGCCGGTCGTTGATGCGGATCAGCTCATCGCCCGGGCGCACCACGTCGTTCTGCGATGGGGCAGACGTGACGAGGCCGTCGGCCTCGATCGGCAAGGGTCGGGCTTCGCCGTGGCTCACTGTTCCCGTCAGCTTCACCTCTTCGCTCAGGTCTCGGCGGCTCACCTCGACCGTCTCGGTTGGCACGACGGCGTTGCGAGCCGTGGCGTTCGTCTCCACCGCCTCCGATCCGTCGGGTCGGAGCATGATCCCGGCCGCAACCGCAGCCACCAGGATCATGAGCCCGACCACCGTTCCGATACGGCGACTCATCGGCCGGTCTCCATCGCCTGGATGCCGTTGCCGCAGCTGCTCATGGCCTCTTCGAACGCTTCGAAGTCGATGCTGTCATCGAGCTGGAATGAGTTGCCGCTCATGTCGATGTCGAAGCCGGCTTCGGACATGCACCTCTCGAGTTCGAGCATCTGGTCGGCCATCTCGGCCTCCTGCTCGGGCGTCATCTCGAAGCTCCGGAACGCGTTCTCGAGGATCGGCTCGCAGATCTCGGCGGCCGCCTCGAAGTCCTCGAAGTCGAGCGACTCCGCTCCTGCGTTCGCGTCGGCGTCGTTGGGGTCGGTCTCGAACGTCTCGATGGACGAGCCCTCCTCGCCGGCGACGGCCAGCGACATGGTCACGCCCTGATCGGCCATGCACTGCTCGTACTCGGCCATCGCGATCTCCGGGTCCACCTCTTCGGGCTCCCCGCCCTCGTCCTCTTCGGCAGCGGCGTCGCCGGACTCACCCTCGGCGGCACCGTCGGTGTCGGTGGTCTCCTCGGTCGTCGAGTCGGCCAACGTGGGCAGCTCGGACGTTGCGGTCTCCGCTCCGGATGAGCAGGCGGCGGCAAGCATCAGCACCGCCGTACAGATGGCCAGAAGGCGGGTTCGAATGTGGGTCATGGGACGTGCTCCTTGTGTGGTGTCCCCACATGGTCTGGCGCCCGGTTGAGAACGAACTGAGACAACCTGAGCGCCGGTCTCAGGGCTTCTCAGTTCGTTCTCAGGTGGCTCTGGCACGCTCCGCTCATGCGCATCCTCGTGGTCGAAGACGACAGCACCGTCGCCGCCGCACTCCATCGCGGACTGCAGGCGGAAGGCTTCGACGTGGACATCGCCGAGGACGGCGACACCGGCTACTGGATGGCCACCGAGACCGACTACGGCGCACTGCTCCTCGACGTGATGCTGCCCGGACGCAACGGCTACAAGCTCTGCGCCGACCTGCGACACGACGGGGTCGAGACTCCCCATCTGATGCTGACGGCAAAGACAGGGGAGTTCGACGAAGCGGAAGGGCTCGACGCGGGCGCCGACGACTACCTGACCAAACCGTTCTCGTTCGTCGTGCTCGCCGCCCGGATCCGGGCCATGCTGCGGCGCGCCGGACCGCGGCAGTCCGTCGTGCAGATCATCGGCGACCTGGCGATCGACTTCGACCACCGCAGCTGCACGCTCGCCGGCGAGGACGTCGCCCTCACGAACCGCGAGTTCACGCTCCTCGAGGTGCTCGCCCGCCAGCCGGGCGTCGCGTGCAGCAAGGAGTTCCTTCTCGAACAAGTGTGGGGTCCGGACTTCGAAGGGAGCCGCAACATCGTCGAGGTGTACATCGGGTACCTCCGGCGCAAGATCGACGCCCACCGAACCGACCCCTTGATCATGACCGTGCACGGCCACGGCTACCGGTTGGCCCGATGACCCGTCGATCCATCCGGTTCCGGCTCACCGTGTTCGTCTCGGTGCTGTTCGCCGTGACGCTGGTCGTCACCGGCGTGCTCGTGCGCAACCGGCTGCAGATCTCGCTCGAGCGGGAAGTGCAGGCCCGCGCCGAGGCGGCACTGGAGGAGATCCTCTTCGCCCCGATGAACATCGCCCATCCGGTCGGGGTCAGCAACATGGTGTTCTTCGACACCGACGGCCAGCAGATCAGCCCGCAGGAGTTCGAGGCGCTCATTCGGTCCACCGAGATCCCGCCGGCCGACCTCGTGATCGGGGAGCAGTTCATGCTCGAGGCCGGTCCGCTCCCGCCGGAGCTGGCCGCGCAGCTGGCTGCAGCCGAGATTGCGACGCTGATGGGTTCCGGCTTCACCGCCGTGCAGGGAGGACCGGTGCCCATCGACCTGGACCCGGCCAGCGTCACCGTCGCCGCTCCCATCACGATCGGCGAGCTCGACCTCGCGGTCGGGCTGTCCTCGCCTCGCGGCCCGGTCGACGACACGATCCGGACGATCACGATGGCCGGTCTCGTGCTCATTCCCCTCCTCACCGCGCTCGTCGCCGGCGCGACATGGATGACGACCGCACGTGCGCTTCGCCCGGTGGAGGCGATCCGGCTGCAGGTGGAACGGGCCGACTTCGGTCGGTTGGACGTGCGCGTTCCGAAGACCGGCACCGACGACGAGGTCGACCGGCTCGCCGGCACGATGAACGACATGCTCGACCGGCTGGACCGCGCGGCGGAACAGCAGCGGCAGTTCATCTCCGACGCGTCCCACGAGCTGCGCAGCCCGATCACCGCCACGCTCGCCACCATCGAATCGATCGAGACCTGCTCCGAAGGCGAATGGCCGGAGCTCGCCGCCACGATCGGATGGGAGCAACATCGGTTGGCCGGTCTCGTCGATGATCTGCTGCTCCTGGCCCAACTCGACGAGATGGGTGTGCGGCGGGCGGACGAGGTCGACCTCGATGAACTCGCGCTGGAGGAAGCCACCCGGAGCCACCCCTGCGAGGTGGCGGTGCAGATTCGGGCGGCGGGCCGAGTCGCCGGCAGCGAACGGCTGCTCCGTCGCCTGCTCTCCAACCTGGTCGACAACGCGACGCGCCATGCGGCCGGCCGGGTGGAGTTCAGCGTTGGCGCGACCATCCGAGGCGAGCCTCGGTTGCGGGTCGACGACG
>JAHDHM010000282.1 GCA_020631315.1 Acidimicrobiales bacterium | reverse complement strand
GATCGACTGGTCGGTCCGCTCCTGGTCGGCCGGCAACCTCGACCTCACCGGACACGGCTGGACCCTCCCGCTTCCCGCCGAGACCGTCGTCCAGTCCTTCTACACGGGTGGATGGAGTCCGAGCAGCGTCACTGCGCAGTTCGAGTACCGGGTCGGCGGCTCGTGGACGAACATCGGCACCTTCAACGGCACCCACCGCGCCTGGTACAACCTCCCGAGCGGCACCAACGCCGTCCGGGCCACGTTCAACGGCGGCGGCGCCCTGCCGCAGAGCTTCAACGTGAACGACTCGCATCGGATTCGTGCCACTGCCCAGCGTCCCGATCGTGACGGCGGCTGGTACACGACACCGCGCTCGGTCCAGGCCTGTGGTTCGTTCACGTCGACGAACGCCGGCTCCCGGTCGGACTGTGCGTCGAGCACCGTCATCGTTCCTGCCGCCCGCCCCGCCCCGGAGCTGTGGGTCGAGACCGGAGATCTGCGTCCGACGTCGGACCTGACGTTGCGTGTGCGTGCCGGCAACGACTGGGCGGCGCAGCTGCCGTTGATCGATCCGTTCCTCGCTCTGCACCTGCCCGACGAGCTCGAGTACGACTCGTGGGAGTACCTCGGTGCCGGTCCCACGCCGGCGGCGACGATCATCGACGACTACGGATCGCCCGGACGCACGCTGCTGCGCTGGGACTTCGACGAGACCTTCAACGTCGGCATGTCGCGCGACATACGGGTGTACGTGAAGGTGGCCATGGGCGTGCCCGTCGGCAACCATCCGATCACCCTGCTCGAGCACACGAACGACCCGACCCACCTCGTCGAGTGTCCGGTGTCGAACATCGCCGACGGTGCCGACGTCGACCAGGACGGCAGCACGAGTGAGCTGCTGTGCGGGATCACCCGGTCGTACTACGTCAACGAGGCGGCGATCACCGAAGCCGTGATGCTCGTTCGAGGCGAACCCGGTCTCGACCCGCTCGACTGGACGACCCTCGAACCGCCGACGACGCCGTGTCCCGACATCGACGGCTACACGTTCTATCCGTGCGTGGCCCAGACCAAGTCGCTGGGCGTCACCGACTACCGGCTCGAGGTCTACAACGCCGGCAATGTCGAGCTCACCGACTTCACGCTGTACAACACGCTGCCGTTCATCGGCGACAGCGGTGTGTCGCCGGTGCTCGCCGGCTTCCCTCGCGGCAGCGAGTGGCGTCCATCGCTGCAGTCGCCGCTGTCGGTCGTCGAGGCACCGCCGGGTGTCGTGATCGAGTACTCGGTCGAGACGAACCCGTGCCGCAACGAGATCGGTCCCGGCGGCAACTGGCCGACGGGCTGCATCGACGACTGGGGCCCGCCTCCTGGCGACCTGCGTCTGATCCAGGCAGTGCGGATCCGCGGCGACTTCCCTGCCGGTCAGCGCTGGCAGGGTGGCGACGCCATCATCCTCGAGTACGACATGGACGCTTCGCAGGGCTCGCCGTTCGGCGGCGAGATCGGCTGGACGTCGTTCGCCTACCAGACCGAACGTGCCGACGACGGCCTCGAGCTGCCGGCCTCTGAGCCCCGGAAGACGGGCATGGCCATCAAGGCGCCGGACAACGGCATCGGCACGACGATCTGGCTCGACGAGAACCGCAATGGTGTGCGCGAAGCCGGCGAACCCGGCCTGAACGAGATCCGCGTCGAGTTGTACCGCGAGGACGGCACCCTCGAAGCCGTCACCTACTCCGACAACCTCCGAGGCGACCCGTCGCAGCCCGGCTTCTACTTCTTCGGCGACCGCGAACCCGGCCGCTACTACGTGCAGTTCGAGCTGCCGAGAACCGGGTGGAACATCATGCTGCCCGACCAGGGTGGCGACGACACGATCGACTCCGATGCGTCGATCCTGACCGCCCGCACGCCGATCATCGATCTCGGCGCCAACGACTTCCAGCTCAGCTGGGACCTCGCCTACTTCGTGCCCCTCGGCCCGCTCGAGTGCGACGCCCAGGGCTCGGAGATCGACCCCCTCGACGACCTCAGCGACCGCCGAGAGGTCAACGACCGACTGCCGTGTCCGAACTGAGCAGGGAACCCATGGCCCGACTCGTCCACCCACGTTCTTCCACAGCTGTCGCACTCGCTGCCGCGTTGCTCCTGTCTGCCTGCACCTCGGGCAGCGCAGCCGACGACGCTGCGACGACGCCGACGGCAGTGGAGGCGACGACATCGACCGCGGCCGCCGGCGACGACTTCGGTATCGAGACCGCAGCCGCGGCAACGACCCCGGCTCGCGTGGTCACCGACCTGCCCGAGTCCGTCCCCGGCGCGATCGCGGTGACCGGTGGCCCGGGCGCAGTGCTGATCGACCGCGACACCGGGGACGAGATCATCATCGCCTCCCCGGCGCCGCTCGAGATCGGCGACGACCCGGCCAACGCGGAGCGTCTGACCTCGATGGTCGACGCCGGCGAGCACGGCTTCGTCGTGAGCCGGACCCTCGCCGACCGCAACGAGATCGCGCTCGTCGGTCCCGGCCGTCAGTACCGGGCCCTCGGCGCGGGCACCTCGCCGGTCGTCGACACCGCCGCATCATCCGTCGCATGGATCGATGGCACCACGGTCGTTGTCACGGCACTGCCGAAGGGGGACACGCGCCGTATCGAAGTCGCCGGTCAGCCGGCCTCCATCGCGTGGCGACCCGATGGCGCCGCTCTCGCCGTCGGCCTGGTCGACGGCGACGCCGCCCGGGTGGTGCTCGTCGATGTCGCCACGCTGGCGACGACACCGGTCGCAGCGCCGGTCGGTGTCGACTGGACACTTCCCACGTGGATGGACGACGACCGCCTCGCCGTGGTCGAGCAGTCACTCGTGCCGGGCGACTCCTTCAGCGGTGTCGTGCCGAGCGGCGACGTACGCGTCGTCGTCACCGATCTGACCGAGAACCGTCTGGAGTTCACCTCGGCGATCGACTTCGGGGTGCTGCACGCGGATGCGAGCCCCGATGGTGAAGCGATCGCGCTGACGGGCACCGACGGCATCGTCCGCTGGTGGTCCTACGGCACCACCGGCCTCCTGATCGCTGGGGTCTGGGAAACCGCCACCTGGTAAGCCAGGTGGAATGAGCCGAGTCCTCGTCCTGCATCCCGGAGCGATGGGTGCGTCACTCGTCGCCGCGTTCGCTCTCCACCACGACGTCGTCGCGGTCAGCGCAGGGCGCAGCGAGGCCACGCTCAGCCGGGCTCGTGATGCCGGGGCGACGCTGGTCGCGGATCTCGCTGAGGGCCTCGACGGCACCGACCTCGTGGTCTCGGTGTGCCCGCCGGCGTCGGCCGTCGACGTCGCACGGACCGTCGCTGCGCACGACTATCGGGGCGTGTACCTGGACGCCAACGCAGTGGCTCCCGCGACCGTTCGGGCCGTGGCTGACACGGTCGCCGAGGCCCATGTCGTGGACGGCGGGATCATCGGCCCGCCGGCATGGCGTGCCGGGACCACTCGGCTCGCGCTGTCCGGTGAGGGAGCCCAGGACATCGCCGCGATGGTCGATGGCACCCCGTTGCAACCCGTGGTCGCCGGCACGGAGGTGGGCGCGGCTTCGGCGCTGAAGCTGGCGTACGCCGCATGGACGAAGGGCTCGGCCGCACTCTTGATGTCGGTCGCCGCGTTCGCCGAGCGTGAAGGCGTGATGGACGAGCTGCGCGACGAGTGGGGGAGGTCCCAGCCTGGACTGGCCGAACGCCTCGATGGTTCGTCCGCGTCGACGGCTCCGAAGGCATGGCGGTTCGTCGGCGAGATGGAGGAGATCGCGTCGGCGTTCGGCGAGCAGGGCCTGCCCCGTGGCTTCCACGAGGGCGCAGCGCAGCTGTACGAGATGCTGGCCGGGTTCCGCGACCAGGCCCCGACGGGCGTCGAGGTGGCGGCCGCGCTCGCCGACGTCAGGACCTGAGCAGCACGCCGTCGGCTTCGAGCTCGGCGACGGCGTCGGCGTCCCAACCCAACCAGTCGGCGAGGACCTCGGCGTGGTGCTCGCCGAGGTGTGGCGCTCGAGCACTGACCCCTGACTCGGCATCGGAGAAGCGGTAGGGCGAGTCGACGACGCGACGGGGCCCGCTCGCTCCGCCGTCGACCGTGGTGAACACCCGACGGTGGGCGACGGTGGGGGAGTCGTGGACGGTCGCACCGTCGCGGACGTCGGCCCACGCGATCTCGAGCCGGTCGAGCTCAGCGCACAGCTCACGCCGGTCGGCGAACGAGGCGACCCAGTCCCGCATGGCCTGTTCCCGGTGCTCGATCTTGGTGGCCAGGTCCGAGCCCGGCGGTGTCGGGTCGACCACACCGGCGAGCCGAGACATCTGGTGCCACAGGTACCGGGCCTCGCCCGAGAGCAGGACGGGCCCGCCGGATGCCTCCATCACGTTGCCGCCGAGGCGCACGACCGGCGAGTCGTCCGCGGTGTGGTGTGAGTAGTCGTCGGTGGCGAGCATGGCGTGCAGCATCGCGATGTCGACGTGCTGGCCATGGCCCGGGGTGTCGGCTGTTGCCGTCGCGTAGCGCATGCGCAGCGCAGCGAGGACGGCGACGAGACCGTGGAGGCTCGCGTGGGTGTCGGCGAAGGAGAACATCGGGTCCGACGCCGACCGGTCGTCGAAGCGTGCCTGACGGCCGATGAAGCCGGCCTCGGCGTGCACCACCGGTGCGTAGGCACGTCGGTCGACCTCGGGGCCGTCCTGGCCGAAGCCACTGATCGAGAGCATCACGAGGTCCGGATGCTCCGCTGACAGCTGTTCCCAGCCGATGCCGAGACGATCGGCCACGCCAGGACGGAAGTTCTCGATCACCACGTCGGCCACGGTCGCGAGCCGACGGATCAGGTCGAGGCCCGCAGCGGTCTTCAGGTCGACGCACAGACCGCGCTTGCCCGCGTTCTGCTGGAAGTAGAAGCCCGGGAGCTCGTCGAGCGCACCAGTTGCGCGTGACATCACCTTACGGCGGTTC
>JAHDHM010000281.1 GCA_020631315.1 Acidimicrobiales bacterium | reverse complement strand
TCGCCGAGGGCGTTGACCGGGCTGGCCGGGATCGAGCGCTCGTCGCAGATGGTGAGCCACTCCTCGACCGTCTTCGTCGGAGCGAAGTCGGCCAGCAGGCCGTACAGCTCGTCGGCGTGACGCACCCGGGCCACGTGATCGACGAAGCGTGGGTCGTCCAGCACGTCCATCCGATCGATGGCGTCGAAGAACGAGTGCCAGTGCTTGTCCGTGTACGGCAACAAGGCGACGAAGCCGTCCTTGCACCGGTACGGCCGCCGGTTCGGTGTGAGCAGCCTCGGGTAACCGATCGGTCCCTTGGGCGGCACACGTGCAGCGCCACGGACGTGTTCGGTCGTCATGAAGGCGATCATCGACTCGAACATCGGGACCTGGATGGTCTGTCCTTCACCGGTCCGCTCACGGTGCAGCAGCGCCGCCATGAGCGCCTGCACGATGTACATGGCGCACACCTTGTCCGACACGATCGTCGGTGCGTAGCGAGGTTCGCCGTCGATGCGGCCGAACAGGTCGGCGAGGCCCGAGGCCGCCTGGATGGCGTCGTCGTACGCGGCCTGGTCCCCCAGAGGTCCCGACGAGTCGAAGCCGTTGGCCACGCAGTGGATGAGGTTCGGGTGGTGCTCCCGCAGTGCGGCGGCATCGAGGCCGAGCCGCTCGACGGCTCCCCTGCGCAGGTTGGTGATGAACACGTCGGCTGTCGCGAGCAGGTCGCTCATCGCAGCTCGACCGACGTCGGTCTTGAGGTCGAGCATGACGCACCGCTTGTTGCGGTGGACGTCGAGCGAGATGCCACCCACACCGGTGTCGTCGGCCGGGTCCTCGACGGCCGTGTCCGGCCCGACGACTCGGATGACGTCGGCGCCGTGGTCACCCAACATGCGAGTGGCCAGCGGGCCCATGACCACCGTCGTGAGGTCCACGATGCGGACGCCGTCCAGTGCTCCAGTCATCGTCGGGAGCGTACCGGTGGCACGATGTTCACCATGAACGGTGCCCTGGCCGTCACTGACGTCTTCGCTGCGGCGCTGCGTCGATCGTCGTGACCGGACCACTCCCCCTCCGTCGTGCTCTGGCGGACGATGCCGAGGCACTCGCAGTGCTGCACGTCGAGGTCTGGCGCGACACCTACGGCGATCTCGCTCCGCCGGAAGCGATCGAACGACTCGACGAGGCGCGCCGTCTGCCGTACTGGGAGCGAGTGACCTCCGCTGACGTGTCGGACGTCGGCGCGATCGTCGCCGTCCGAGGCGAGGTGCTCGCCGGTGTGGTGTCGTTCGGGCCGTCGTCGAACGAGGTGTTCGACGGCGCCGCCGAGATCGACCATCTGTACGTACGAGCGTCGGCCCGCGGAACCGGTGCAGGACGGGCGTTGCTCACGACGGCGTTCAGGCAGCTGGCCGACGCCGGACACCGTCGAGCAGCGCTGGCGGTGGTCGAGGAGAACGAGGCCGCACGCCGGTTCTATGCGTCGATGGGCGGTGCGGAAGTCGGGCGCTTCACGGACCCGGGACCGCTGTGGCGGTCGTCGAACATCCTCGTCGCCTGGGACCTGCCATGAGTGAGCAGGACCGTCTGCGGTGGGACGAGCGGTATCGGGCTGCGTCGGTACCGCCGATCGGCGTGCCGAGCTCGTTCGCCGGGCTCGAACACCACTTCCCCACTGTCGGTCGGGCTCTCGACGTCGCCTGTGGTGCCGGCGCCGGGTCGCGGTGGTTCGCTCGACGCGGCCTGCAGGTGCTCGGCATCGACGTGTCGCCCGTGGCGATCGATCACGCCGCCGAGCTGAGCGCACGTGAGGATGCGTCGCCCGGGACCGTCGAGTTCCTGGTCCACGACACCGACGGCGGGCTGCCTGCCGGACCGTTCGATCTCGTGGCGTCGCACCTGTTCCAGGACCGCCGACTCGACCAGGCGATGGTCGACGCCCTCTCCCCCGGCGGTGTGCTGGCGATCGCCGCGCTCAGCGAGGTCGGCGGCTCACCCGGTCGGTTCCGCGTCGCCGAAGGCGAACTCGAGGAGCGCGTCGCTCCCCTGCTCGACGTCGTCCACCATCACGAAGCCGACGGTGTTGCCGTCCTCATCGCCCGCAGCTGACTGAGTCGGGCGGAACTGTCTGTCTCTGGCGTTGCCAGGGCAACGCCGCGAACAGACAGTTCGGCTGGCTGCGCGGCGCGGTCAGTCGGCAACGAGGGCGTGTTCGTTGAGATGGGCGATGCGGGCCCGCATGAGGTCGAGCCCCGGTTCCGACGGGCAGGGCTGCGCCTCGGAGCGAGGGCGGTCGAAGACCATGTGCACCGGGTTCGACGGGTCGTAGGCGGGCCACTCGCCTCGTCCCGGGTGCGCCGGTGAACCGGTGGCGGCGAAGGCGAACCATCGGTCGCCCATCTCGCGAGACAGCAGGTGTCCGTCGTCGGCGACCGGGAAGCCCGGGATCTTCGAGTCGAACACGTAGGTGATCTCGGCGGCGTGGAACGCGCCGGCCGTCTGCTCCGGCGAAGGCGGCACGGCCCGGAAGTGGTACCGGAACACCGGATGTCCCTCTTCGGCGTGCCGGCGGCTGGCGTGGTCGACGTGGACGCCGAACATGTGGTCTCCGGCATGGCGTTCGCACGACGTCGGATCGCCGGTGTCGAGGCCCGGGTACTCGGCCAGCAGGGCGTCGACCGCCTCGGCCGAACCGTACGAACGCAGCAGCGTGTCTCTCACGTCGGTCGCGCTCAGCGAATCCGGATCGATCGTCGGACGTTCGAACTCGCCGCCGGCCGGATGGATGATGTCGGCGAACAGACTGCCCTCGTCGGCGTTGTAACCGATCATGAGCGGCACCGGCGCCTGGCGGCCGAACGAGAACGCGGTCATCGGCGTCTCGGGCAACACGACCCCGTCGACACAGGGATAGAAGTAGCGGCCGAGGTCCGGGTTCTCCCGGTACAGCTCGTACAGCTCGTCGGCGTCCATGGCCCGCAGCCGTGCCAGCTGGCCGTCCTCCGAGCCGACGGCGAGGTCACCGAAGCGGCGGCCGGCGTCGTTTGCGGGGAGGAAGTCGAGCATCGACCGGTCGTGGTGCAGCCAGCGTCCGGTGTCGCTCGGGCTCTGCGAGATCGCCCGATGGAACAGCCCACGTGCGAGCGGCGACGTCATCAGGTTGAGGACGGCCTGGCCGCCTGCGGACTCGCCGAAGATCGTGACGTTGTCGGGGTCGCCGCCGAACGCGGCGATGTTGTCCCGGACCCACTCGAGCGCGGCGATCTGGTCGAGGAGGCCCCAGTTGCCGGACACTCCCTGGTCGGATTCGGCGTCGAGCTCGGGATGAGCGAAGAAGCCCATGAGGCCGAGTCGATAGTTGATCGACACCAGGACACAGCCCCGCTCGGGCAGGGCGTTCGAGTTGTAGAGCACGTCGGAGCTGGAGCCGTCGGTGTGGTCACCACCGTGGATCCACACCATGACCGGCAGGCCGGTGGCGTGGGTGGGGACCCGGACGTTCAGCGTCAGGCAGTCCTCGCTCGTCGGGCGGGGAAGTCGGATCGCCGCCTGCACCGCTTTCTGACGCGCCGGGGACAAGCCGAGGGCTTCGGTCAGGCGGGCGACGAACTCGTCCATGTTCTGGGCGCGCTGGTGGGCCATCGGTCCGGCGCTGCGGCAGCTGCGGACATCGGTCCACGGCTCGGGACTGATGGGCGGCGCCCAGCGGCGTGCACCGACGGGTGCCGCGGCGTACGGGATGCCTTGGAACACGGCGACGGTCTTCTTGTCGGCGAGCTTGCCCTGCACCGGGCCTGCGGTCGTCTCGACGATCGGGCCTTCACGTCCGGTGCTGCGTCGAGCAGCCGTCCGGCCACGTCGAAGTGCGTCGTTGATCTGCTCGCGTCGGATCCGCACGGTCCCCTCCCCTCCCCAGCCGCCTGGGGTGTCCCGTCGAAACTAGCGGGTCGACGGTCCGATCAACGAGCCGTCGTCGGCCTTCGTCGCAGGTCAGAGCGTTGTACGGCCCGAATCCACCGCATCGGGCGGCGCATCCGGGTCACACTGACGAGATGCCGGATCGAGACGAACTACGACGCTCCTGCCGACCGCTCGGTGGTCACGGCAACGCGGCCGACGATGTCGCTGCCGAGCTGCAGCGTGTCGCCGACTGGTGTTCGGCACGTGGCGCGTCGTTCGACTCCTACGGCGAGGGTGAGCTCCTGCAGGAGTTCGAGGATCGTGTCGCCGACCTGCTCGGGTTTCCGGCTGCTCGGTTCTTCCCGAGCGGGACCATGGCGCAGCCCATCGCGCTTCGGGTGTGGGCTGACGGGGCCGACAGCGACCACGTCGCCATGCACCCGACCGCCCACCTCGAGGTGCACGAGCAGCACGCCTATCAGCACCTGTACGGACTGCGGGCGACGCTGCTCGGCCCGGCCGACCGCCCGCTGCTCGCTGCCGATCTCGCGGACGCGTCCGACGACGTGGCGGCGCTGTTGGTCGAGTTGCCGACCCGAGAGGCCGGCGGTCTGCTGCCGTCGTGGGACGAGCTGCAGGAGCTGCTCGGTGCAGCGCGAGATCGTGGCTGGCGGCTGCACCTCGACGGGGCTCGCCTGTGGGAGTGCGGCCCGGCCTATGGGCGTCCGTATGCCGAGATCTGCAGCGGCTTCGACTCGGTCTACGTGTCGTTCTACAAGGCGGTCGGAGCGCTGCCGGGTGCGATGCTGCTCGGGCCTGCCGAGCTGATCGACGAGGCGACCATCTGGCAGCGTCGCGCCGGCGGCAACCTCTACACGCTCACACCGAACGCGGCGTCGGCAGCGATGCGCCTCGACGACTGCCTGGCAGGCCTGCCCGCCAAGCTCGACCGAGCGAGGTCCCTGGCAGCGACGTTGAACGCCATCGACGGGCTTCGGACGGTGCCCGAGGTGCCGCACGTCAGCATGTTCCACCTCCACATCGACCTGCCCGACGAGGTGGCCCTGGAGCGGCGTGACGCCGTCGCCGAAGCGTCC
>JAHDHM010000280.1 GCA_020631315.1 Acidimicrobiales bacterium | reverse complement strand
AGGCCATCGAGGTCGCCGGGATCGACGCCGCTGCCATCGGCGCCGTGGCCGCCCAGCACGGCATCGCCCTCTCGGCCCTGATCCCCGAACAGCAGACCCTCGAGGACGTGTTCATCGACCTCACCGCCGACACCGTCCAGTACCACGGCGGCCGCGCTGCCGGATCTGAGACAGCCGCCGCCGTCGCCGCCTGATCCGCCTGCACCGAACGACACGAGAAGAGAGTCCGCTCCCATGGCCGCCACCGCCGCCCCCGCCGTCCACAGCACATCCCCCACGAACACCGCCGCACAGGAACCGACCGACATGACCGCCGCACCCGCAACCACCGCACCCGCCAGCATCCGATCCGACAACCCGACTGCGAAGGGCGTGACCCTGCTCAACGTGATCAAGGGGGAGTGGATCAAGTTCCGCTCCGTCGCCTCGACTCGCATGACGCTGGCCGGCGCCTTCGTGGCCACGATCGCCTTCGGCATGATCTTCAGCTGGACCGCAGGCTCCGACGAGGCGCAGCCCGGTCCGGCCGCCCTGCTCAACGACCCGGTCGATCTGGCCGTCGCCGGCACGGGCCTCACGGAGATGGTGATCGGTGTCCTGGCGGTGATCCTCGTCGCCGGTGAGTACTCGACCGGGCTCATCCGCACCACGCTGGCCGCCGTCGGTGGTCGCACTCGACTGCTGCTCGCCAAGTCGGCTGTCATCGGTGGCATCACCGCCGTCTCGATGAGCATCGCCGTCTTCCTCGCCGTGGCAATGGGCGGCACCGTCTACGCCGGTGACGCCGTCTTCCCGTCGGTGTTCGACAGCGACGTCCTGCAGGTCATCGGCGGCGCCACCGTCTACCTGACCGGCATCGCCCTGATCGCCATGTCGCTCGCCTTCCTGACCCGCTCGACCGCTGCGGCAGTCGGTTCGCTGATCGGCGGCGTGTTCATCGGCCCGAACCTGCTGAACCTGCTGCCCGAGAGCTTCACCGACAACGTGCTGAAGTTCCTGCCTTCGGAGGCTGGAGCTGCGATCATGACCCGAGTGAGCGATCCCGACCTGCTGAACACCGGCTCCGCCTACGCCGTCTTCATCGCCTGGGTCGTGGCCTTCATGGTCGCCGCCGGCGTGATGCTGCAGCGCCGGGACGCATGAGCCGGATCACCGACTGGATCGGGCAGGATCGGCAGCGGCTCGACGTCCTGATCGGGGCGTTCATCCTGGCCCTGCTGATCCCCCTGACCTTCGGATCACCCGAGGAGTTCGACACCGGTTGGCCCGAAGTGGCCGCCGGTGTCGGCGCGTTCGTGATCATGGTGTTCCGTCGGCGGTGGCCGGTGCCGCTGCTGGTGGTCGCGCTGGGCTGGTCGGTCGTGCACGTGATCGTGTGGGAACGGCCATCGCCGATCTTCTTCGCCACGCTCGTCATGCTCGCCACGGTCTGCGTGCGCATCGAGCGGTGGCAGGCGATCGCCCTCGGCGTCGGCGTCGGGGTCACCCTGTACGGCGTGTCGCTGTGGGCCACCGACGTCGCCATCGGTGACGGCAGGGCCGTGGTCGCCATCGCGTGGGCCGGTGCCGCGGTCGGCATCGCCGATGCGACTCGGACGTGGCGCAGCTACAAGGCGTCGGCGGAGGCCGAGCTGGCGGCGGTGCGAGCCGCCGCCGAGGACCGCACCCGGCGTGAGGTCACCGAGGAGCGGATGGCCATCGCCCGAGAGGTCCACGACCTGCTGTCGCACAACCTGTCGGTCATGAACGTCCAGACCGGCGCAGCGATGCATCTGCTGCGAGCCGACCCCGACCGAGCGGAGGAAGCGCTGCAGGTCGCCAGAGACTCGGGCCGGACGGTGCTCGACGAGCTGCGCGAGCTGCTGGCCGTGCTGCGCCACGACGAGGACGACGACGCCCCGCTCGCGTCGCTGCCGACCGTCGACCAGATCGACGATCTCGTGGAGAACGTGCGCCGCACGGGCGTCGAGGTCACGTGGTCCGAATCCGGGGAGCGGCGACCGATGGCGCCGGTCGTGTCGCTGGCGGCGTACCGGGTGGTGCAGGAGAGTCTGACGAACGCCGCCAAGTACGGCACCGGCACCGTGTCGTTGGCGACGATGTGGGACGACGAGGAGCTGTCGATCCTCGTGGTCAACGGCGTGCGAGACGGTGCCGACGGGTTCGGGGGCCCGGACGGTGATGCAGTGGTGCGAGGCGGTCACGGCATCATCGGCATGCGCGAACGGGTCGAGTCGAATCAGGGTTCGTTCCACGTCGGCGGCGACAGTGGCCGCTTCGAGCTGACGGCCCGGCTGCCGGTGTTGCAGCCCGAGGGGGTGTCGGAATGATCCGTGTGGTGTTGGTCGACGACCAGGCCCTGATCCGTGTCGGCTTCAAGGCGATCATCGACTCGGCGCCGGACCTCGAGGTCGTCGGTGAGGCTGACGACGGTGCCGATGCCGTCGACGTCATCCGAGACGTGCGGGCCGACGTGGTGTTGATGGACATCCGCATGCCCGGCCGTGACGGCATCGCCACCACCGAGGCGATCGTCGCCGAGGAGGACCTCGCCGGTGTGCGCGTCATCGTGCTCACGACGTTCGAGCTGGACGAGTACGTCGTGGCAGCGATGGCGGCCGGGGCGAGCGGCTTCCTCGACAAGGGTGTCGATCCGGAGGTGTTGCTCGACGCGATCCGTGTCGTTGCTGCCGGCGACGCGCTGCTGACGCCGAAGGCGACCCGTGCGCTGTTGGCGTCGATGGAACGTGCCGACGCCGAGTCCCGTCCGGTCGACGAAGCGTCGGTCGGTGCGTTGACGGCACGCGAACGCGAGGTCGTGGGCCTGGTGGGTCAGGGCATGTCGAACGAGGAGATCGCCGAGCAGCTGTTCCTGTCGCCGCTCACCGCGAAGACGCACGTCAGCCGGGCGATGACGAAGCTCGACGCCCGGGACCGGGCTCAGTTGGTCGTGATCGCGATCCGAACCGGCCTCACACAGGTGTCGGATCTCTAGTCGTCGTCACCCCGACGGCGTCGCGAGAAGAACTCGGGCACGTCCTGGGTGTGCGGGTGGTCGGCGACGCGCACACACCGGTTGGTGATGCTGCCGAGCCCGTCGATCGAGGTGGTGACCACGTCACCGTCGCGCAGGAACCCGGCACCGGCCATGCCGACACCTCCGGGGGTGCCGGTGAAGATGACGTCGCCGGCCTGCAGCGTGCAGATGTGGCTGAGGTAGGACACCAGGGTCGGGATGTCGAAGATGAGGTCGCCGGTCGAGTCGTCCTGACGGACGTCGCCGTTGACCGTCACGGTCATCTGCATCGCCGACGGATCGTCCAGCGCGGCGGGCGAGACCAGCAGGGGTCCCATCGGGCTGAACGTGTCGAAGGACTTGCCGAGGCTGAACTGCGGCGGCTGCGAGATCAGCTGGGTCGCTCGATCGGACACGTCCTGACCGACGCAGAGGCCCACGACGTGGTCCCAGGCCGACTCGACGGGGATGTCCTTGCCGCCGGTGCCGATGACGGCGACGAGCTCGCCTTCGTAGTCGCAGAAGTCGCTGCGCATCTCGATGTCGGTGTCGGGGCGCGAGATGCTCGACGGGAACTTCGTGAACACCAGCGGCTGCGTGGGGAGCGCCATGCCGCTCTCCTCGGCGTGGTTGCGATAGTTGAGGCCGATGCCGAACACCTGGGGAGGTCGTGGCACGGGCGACAGCAGTGTGGCGTCGGCGATGAGCCCGGTGGGTTGGTCGGGGAGCGCGGCGGCGAGCTCGGCGAGGCGGGCGCCGTGTGCGACGGCGTCCATCGGATCGGGTCCGATCTCGCCGTTCGTGAGGGTGGCGATGTCGTGGTAGCCGACCCCGTCGACGAGCACAGCCCGTCCGTCGATGTTGCCCAGTCGGAAGCTCATGCGTGCTGTTCCTCCTGCGCTGATGCCTTCAGCGCTCGGTACTCGTCCATCGGCATCACGCCCGGCACGTCGGCGAACTTGGCGTGCACGGCGGCGAGGATCTCCTCGTCGCTCTGGTGAGGGTCCCACTTCTCGAGCTGGGGCTGGGGGACGTGCCACGGGGTGTCGCAGAACACCTCGATGCCGTTGCCCTCGGGGTCGGAGAAGTAGGCGGAGATGGCGTTGCCGTGGGTGACGGCGCCGGCGCCGCCCACTCGGTCGTCGGCGAGGATCTGGTGGTAGACCCGCTTCACCTCGGCGACGTCGTCGACGCGGAACGCATTGTGGTCGAGAGAGCCCTTTGCGTCGTCCTCACGGAGTGCGAGCAGTCCGAGTTGGTGGTGGTCGCTGGGGCTGCCGCTGAGGAAGGCGATCTCGATGCCGGGGCCGACCTCACCGCGGTCGGCGACCTCCCAGCCGAACAGGTCGCAGTAGAAGTCGACCATCGTGTCGATGTCCTTCACCCGCAGCACGCAGTGTGACCACGTTGCACCCATCTGGACCCCCATTCGCGGTGTTGGGCGGAAACACCTGTCGACACGGTACGTTCCGAGCGATGTCGAACACCAAGACCACCACCGTGCACCACCTGGTCGACAAGCGTTTCGTGGGCCAGACCCCCGACGGGTCGACGCTGATGATCGACGGTATGTCCGAGGCCAAGACCGGCATGAACCCGATGGAGGTGCTGCTGAACGCCGTCGGCGCCTGTGCCGCCTTCGACGTGGTCGAGATGATCCGCAAGCGCCGCCTGAGCCTGGAGAGCTACCGGATCGAGCTCGAGGGCGACCGCTTCGACGGCACCCCGGCGTACTACACGGACATCCGTACGAAGCACGTGATCGACGCGCCCGGTCTCAGCCAGAAGATGGCCGAGCGCTTCGTCGACCTCGCCACCAACAAGTACTGCTCGGTCGCCAGCAGCCTGACCGCGACGGTGTCGTTCGAGGTCGAGCTGCTGCACGATGCGCCGGTCGAGGGCGCCGACGAAGAATAGAGCTCCTGCTGCAACGCAACGGTGCAGTTCAGCCCGCGCGAACGCACTGCCT
>JAHDHM010000279.1 GCA_020631315.1 Acidimicrobiales bacterium | reverse complement strand
GTCCAGACGGCGGATGGCCATGCGCATGGCGCGATCGGCTTCGAACAGCTCCGCAGCGACGTCCTCCTTGTCCGCCGCCACGAGCGCATCACCGGCGGCGGCGACGCGAGCGCGCAGTTCGTCGACGACGGTGGAGATCGAGCTGAGTTCGGCCGGAGAGGTCATCGACGCCGAGCTTCGCACACCCGGCACGAGTTCAGTGGCGCTGGACGCCGCCGTACTTCATGCGGGTGTCGCTCATCGAGGCGGGTCGGGCCTCGTCGTCGAGGATCGACGCGTCGACCAGCTCGCCGATGAACAGCGTGTGCGAACCGAGGTCGTGGGCCTGGCGGACCTCGCAGTCCATCCAGGCGATGGCATCGGCGAAGATCGGGGCGCCGGTCGTGGCTTCGGACACCGCCCAGCCGTTGAGCGTCGCGCCGTCGTCACCGACCTCGTAGTTCGCCGGCTTCGAGAACTTCACGAACGGGCGGGTGTTCTCCGAATTCCACAGGTTGACCGTGAACGAGCCGCCGTCGGTGATGAGCCGATGCGTGACTGCCGAGTTGTCGACACCGATACCGATGAGGACCGGGGCCATCGCCAGCTGGGTGATCCACGACGTCGTCATGGCGTTGCGTTCCTCACCGGCCCTCGAGCCGACGAGCGCGAGCGCGTTCGGGATCTTCCAGGTGACGCGGTTGACCAGTTCGTCCTCGAGCATTGTTCGAACCTACCGAGCCGAGGTCGAGACGCTCGGGTCGTCGAACGCGGCGATCCCCACGATCGGGCTCGGAAGGTCGTGCCGTTCGGGCAGGACGCTCGGCACCGATCCGAACCACTCGCCATCGCCGAAGACGAACACGCCGCCGTCCGCGCCGGCCAT
This sequence comes from Acidimicrobiales bacterium, assembly GCA_020631315.1. The sequence continues at coordinate 4,198 of JAHDHM010000279.1, read as the reverse complement.
CACGTAGCCGCTGCCGTAGCGATCGGCATCGACGATGGGCGCCGAGAGCTCGCGCCCGGGACCGAGTGCTGCCGGGACCGAGCCGAGGAACGGGGCGGCGAAGCTGAACACCCCGCCGTCTGCGGCGATCAACCAGTAGCCGATCCCGTCGGGGTCGCTGACGATCGCGACCACAGGAGCATCAGGCATGGCGCCACCCAGCACCTGGGGGAGCGAACCGGCGAACACGGCATCGCCGAACGCGAAGACCCCGCCGTCGGCCGCCACCAGCAGGTAGCCGTCGCCCGTCGGGGTCGGCGCGGCGTCCACGATCGGGGCGGCGAGGTCGAGGCCGAAGACGGTGCCCATCGAAGGTGCCTCGAAGCCGATGACGTCGCCACGTTCGAACACGATCCAGTACCCGCCGTCATCGGGGAGAGGTACCAGCGCGACAGCGTCGCCTCGGACGACCTCGGGGAAGACACCGGTGGTCATGTCGCCGTGGAAGTGCCCGAAGACGACCTCACCGCTGTCGGTCAGCTGCCAGACCAGCGGGGGCGCTGACCGGATCGACTCGATGGCCGTGATCTCGCCGTCGAAGCTTGGTCCGCCGCGGCTGAACGCGACGTCGCCAAAGAGGAACAGATTCGAGTCCGCATCGCTCAGGAAGTAGCCCGGTCCGTCGTGAACAGGTTCGACGGCCTGCTGACGGACCGAGGGCGTCACCGTCGCCCAGACCTGGGTGCTGGAGGAGCTGACGAATGCCAGCAAGGCGAGCAGCGAACCGGCCAGAGGACGGCGGAGAGGGACACGACCTCGTGCAACCACCATGGACGGCATCCTAGGCAGAGGCCATGCCCCGGTATCGGTCGGGAGACCGTGGGGAAACAGCCCCTCGATCACGAAGGGTGACCGATACGATGCGACGCTGTGTTGCGACGACTGGACCTACGTGGAGCCACCGGCGATCTCGCCGCGATGCTCCCGCGTCCCGACCTGACGGTCAGCGCCCCCACCGAGCCCGTCCGGCTGATCCTCGACGAGGTGCGGACCCGCGGTGACGCGGCGGTTCGAGAGCTGACCGAGCGTTTCGACGGTGTCGACATCGCCGACCATCGCGTCGATCCCGCTGACATTGCCGCTGCGGCCGAGCGCCTCGACCCGGCACTGCTCGACGCGCTCCGTGTGGCCCACGACCGAGTGCTCGAGTTCCATCGCCACGAAGCCGCTGACGTCCACGAGATCGACGCGCACGGCATCGCCATCCGTTCCATCCCGCAGCCCGTCGACCGGGCCGGCGTGTACGTCCCAGGTGGCCTCGCCGCCTATCCGTCGACGGTGCTCATGACCGTGCTGCCCGCACGCGCCGCCGGTGTCGACGACATCGTGCTGTGCACCCCGCCGACGCCGGACGGCACGATCACCGACGTCGTACTCGCCGCAGCACACGTCTGCGGCGTCACCGAGGTCCACGCCGTCGGCGGCGTGCAGGCTGTCGGGGCCATGGCCTTCGGCACCGACACGCTCGCCCCGGTCGATGTCATCGCCGGTCCGGGCAACATCTGGGTCGCCACCGCCAAGCAGGAGGTCGCCGGCCACGTCGGCATCGCCTCGGCCTTCGCCGGCCCGAGCGAGATCGTCGTCGTCGCCGACGACACCGTGCCCGCCACCAGCGCTGCCGTGGACGTCGTGCTCCAGGCCGAGCACGGTCCGGGCGGCCGAGCCTGGCTGGTCACCTGGGACGAAGCCGTCGCCGATGCCGTCGACGCAGCCGTTGCCGCCATCGTCGAACGCTCGCCCCGTCGCGACGAGACCATGGCCACGCTCGAAGCCGACGGCTGGGTGTGCATCGTCGATGGCCCCGCCGCGGCGATCGAGGTCGCGAACGGGGTCGCTCCCGAGCACCTCCAGCTCATGTGTGCCGAGGCCAACGAGCTGGCGAACGACGTCCGCCACGCTGGTGCCGTCTTCCTCGGCCCGTGGGGCCCGGCGTCCATCGGTGACTACGTGGCAGGGCCGTCGCACGTGTTGCCGACTGCCGGCACGGCTCGGTTCAGCGGCGCCCTCACCGTCGACGACTTCCAGAAGCGCATGCACGTCGTCGAGGTGTCGAAGCAGGGCTTCGACGAGGTCCGTGACGCCGTGGCCGCCCTCGCTACCGCCGAGGGCCTGTGGGCCCACGCCGCCTCGGTGTCCGAGCGTGAGCGCTGGGCCGCTGAGGGGCTCGACACTGCCGGCCTGGACGCCGAGTCGTGAGCGCTCGTCGCGAGCACGTGGTCCGCCCGGATCTCCGCGTGCTCGAGGGCTATCACTCGCCACAGATCGACGTCGACGTGCGCCTCAACACCAACGAGGCGCCGATGGGTCCACCGCCGGAGTTCACCACGGCGGTCACCGAGGCCATCCAGGACATCGAGTGGCACCGCTATCCGGACCGTCAGGCCACCGAGCTGCGTGCCGCCATCGCTCGCCTGCACGATGTCGACCCGTCCCAGGTGCTCGTCGCCAACGGCTCCAACGAGGTGCTGCAGACGATCTGCCTCACCTTCGCGGGTGCCGGCCGCACGGTGCTCACCTTCGAGCCCACCTATGCGATGCACGGCCAGATCGCGCGCACCGTCCAGTGCGAGGTCGTCGAGGCCGAGCGCGGTGACGGGTTCGCTCTCGAGACCGAACAGCTCTCCGATGCGCTCGCCGAACACCAGCCGCACATCGTCTTTCTCTGCTCGCCGAACAACCCGACCGGCACGCCCGAGTCCGTCGAGAACGTCGATCTCGCCATCGCCGAGGCACCCGGCGTCGTGGTGGTCGACGAGGCCTACGGCCAGTTCTCGTCCTTCACGGCGTTGGACCAGCTCGCTGCTGCAGGCGGCGCCGACGCCGAGATTCCGCTGCTGATCACCCGCACGTTCTCCAAGACGTGGTCGATGGCCGGTACCCGCCTCGGCTACGTGATCGGCCCGGCGTGGATGATCGCCGAGATGGAGAAGGTGATCCTCCCGTACCACCTCGACAGCGCCAAGCAGGCAGCCGGTACGGCAGCCCTGCGCTTCGAGGACCAGATGAACGCCCGCGTCGCCGCCATCGTCGAGGAGCGTGGCCGCGTCTCCGCGGCCCTGTCCGCCGCCGGCTGCGAGGTCTGGCCGTCGCAGGCCAACTTCGTCCTGTTCCGCACCAGCCCCACCGGCCTCAGCGGGCAGGACGTCTGGCAGGGCCTCGTCGACCGGTCGGTGCTCGTGCGCAACTGCTCGTCGTGGCCCCGGCTCGACGACTGCCTCCGCATCACCATCGGCACCCCCGAGGACAACGACCGCTTCCTCGCCGCCCTCGACGACGTGCTCGCGGGTGCGTCGTCGTGACCGCCGGCTGACCGGCGCACTCATCTCCTCGCTCGAAAGGGCCCACCATGTCCAGAACCGCCAGCCGCACCCGCTCCACCAAGGAGACGAACATCGAGCTGCATCTCGACGTCGACGGCACCGGCGCCGTCGAGGTGACCACCGGGCTGCCGTTCTTCGACCACATGCTCGCCCAGCTCGGCAAGCACTCCCGCATGGATCTGAAGCTCGCGTGTGAGGGCGATCTCGAGATCGACAGTCATCACACCGTCGAGGACTGTGGCATCGCGCTCGGCGAGGCGTTCAAGGAAGCGCTCGGCGACAAGGCCGGCACCCGCCGCTTCGCGTCGATCACGGTGCCGCTCGACGAGGCCGCCGTCGAGGTCATCCTCGATCTGTCCGGTCGTCCGTTCCTGCACTACGACATCGACCCGCCGGGGGAGAAGATCCTCGGCACGCCGCCGTTCGACCCGCAGCTGTGCGAGGAGTTCTGGCGTGGGTTCGTGATGGCGTCGGGCATCACCCTGCACCTGGTGATGCTGCGGGGGAAGAACACCCACCACATCATCGAGGCCAGCTTCAAGGGCGCCGCACGGGCGATCTACGACGCGGTGAAGGTCGTCGACTCCGTCATGCCGTCCACCAAGGGTGTGCTCTGATGAGCGAGCCCGGGGTGGGCGACGGCGTCACCGACGACGCAGCCCGCCGGCCGCTGATCGCCATCCTCGACTACGGCATCGGCAATCTGCGCTCGGCCCAGAAGGGCTTCGAACGGGCGGGTGCCGACGCACGGTTGACCGCCGACACCGGGCTGATCGCCGACGCCGACGCCGTGGTGCTGCCCGGCGTCGGCCACTTCGGCACGTGCATGCGACAGCTCG
>JAHDHM010000278.1 GCA_020631315.1 Acidimicrobiales bacterium | reverse complement strand
GGCGGCGGCATCCACTGCGCCACCCAGCAACAGCCGGCGATCTGAGGACGTGACGATGCTGTACTCGCTGACCCGACCGTCGCAGGAGTCGTTGACCGCGTTGCTGGCATCGCAGCTCGGCGCAGAACTGACCTACGCGGACGTGGGCGCCACCAAGACCGGCGACTTCCCGGACGGCTACCACCACGCCGTGTGGACCCGTCCGGCCGGCAACGGCGCCGACGCGTTCGCCGCGGCGAAGGCACGCATCGACGACTGGGCCGGTCATCGACGTGCCGGTGCGACGGTCGTGCCGGCCGGCGCACCGATCGAGGTCGGCACCGAGGTCGCCATCGGACTCAAGGCGGTGAGCGTCTGGGTCACGGCGTGCTGTCGGATCGTCTGGACGGTCGATGAACCCGACGCCTACGGGTTCGCGTACGGCACGCTGCCGCACCACCCCGAGTCGGGTGAGGAGTCGTTCGTCGCTCGTATGGACGAAGAGGGTGACGTGACCATCGAGATCACCGCGTTCTCTCGTGGCAACTCGTTGCTCACCCGAGCGGCCGGCCCGATCGGCCGCATCATCCAGGCCCGCACCGTCGGCCGCTACCTCGACGGCCTCGCCGGGATCTGAGCGTCAACACAATTTCGCCGTCGGCGGACGGCCCGGATCCCTACTGTCATCGGCATGGCTGCCATCCCGTTTCCGACGCTGCGGACCGAACGTCTCCTTCTTCGAGTCCCCCGCGTCGAGGACACCGAGACGATTGTCGGCTACCGGAGCGATCCGGAGATCGCTCGGTACCAGGACTGGGAGATGCCCTACGACGCCGAACGTGGCGCCGAGAAGATCGCCAAGTGCGCCGAGCAGGGCGGCCCCGTCGTCGACGGCGGTTGGAACCTGACGATCGCCACGCCCGACGACTCGCAGGTGGTCGGCGACCTCTACTGCGGACTGACGTGGGGTGGCCGGTCCGCCGAGATCGGCTACACCCTCGCTCCCGGCGTCCACGGCCACGGCTACGCCACCGAGGCCGCGGGCGAGCTGATCCGCTGGTTGTTCGAGGACGTCGAGGGCATCGGCCGCATCGAGTCGTCGCTCGATCCGCTGAACGTGGCGTCGGCAGCGGTGCTCGAACGACTCGGTTTCGAGTTCGAGGGCCAACAGCGGAAGGCGTTCTGGGTCGGCGACGAGAACTCCGACGACGGGCGCTACGGGCTGCTCCGCTCCGACTGGGAGGAGTGGAACGCCCGGCCGAAGGGCGCCCCCGAGTCGGTCCAGCTCGTCGAGATCACCGAGGCCAACCAGCGCGCCGTGCGCAAGCTGCGGGTGCATCGCAGTCAGGAGCAGAACGTCGCTCCGGTGGTGGCGTCCATGGCCGACGCCCTGTTCCCCGAGATCATCGACGGAGCGCCCGTCGTACCGTGGATGCGTGCGGTGGAAGCCGACGGCGAGCTCGCGGGCTTCGTGATGATCGCCGAGGTCACCGAGGCACATCCCGAGCCGTACCTGTGGCGGCTGCTCGTCGACCGACGCCACCAGCGCCGCAGTATCGGCGAGCGCATCATCGAGATGGTCGTCGACAAGGTCCGTGCCGACGGCGCGACCTCGCTCCTCACCTCGTATGTCGAAGGCAAGGGCTCACCGAAGGGCTTCTACGCCGGCCTCGGGTTCGTCGAGACCGGCGAGATCGTCGACGACGAGACCGAAGCTCGCCTCACCCTCAGCTGACCTCGGCTCTGTGCGATGTTCTGTGACAGGTCACAGCGCCTGGCGCGCGCTGAACATCGACGTTGAGCGCCGACGACGACTGGGCTAGTCGATGATCTCGACGCTGTGAACGGGCTCACTGATGGCGACGTTCCCCCAGTCGCCCTCGAGCGTCTGACGGGGGCCGGTGGCGATCCACAGATCGATGTGGCCAAAGTCGATCTCGCCGTTCGCATCGGTGGCGGGACGCTCGAGGTTCGGGCCCTCGTTCCAATGAACCGCGCCGTGGATCGACCACCGGAGCGTGGCGTAGGCGTGCAGCTCTCCCGGCTTTGGTGGCCAGTAGAACCGCTCGTGGCCCTCTTCTAGGGCGGCCTCGAGCACGAAGCGAACAGAAGAAGAGTCGGTCTGGATCTCCCTGACCCAGCTGTCCTCCAGGCACACACCCACGAGCAACTCTGGCCTGTCCACGTTGGAACGCTACTGCGTGTCTGCAGACGCGTCGGGACGAAGGTCCCTACCCATCGCGGCCGTTCGCCTGCATCGTCGACAGCTCGACTCGGTGATCGGAGCGCGCCATGAACCCCGTCCAGCAGCTGGACCGCCCCGACGTCGCGGTGGACGAGTCCGCGCCGCCCGAGCCGTTCACGCCGACCGGCCTCAAGACGGTCCTCGAGGTGATCCCCGATCACTGTTACGAGCGGTCGGCGTGGCGTGGCCTCGGCCTCGTCGTTCGTGACCTCGCCATCTACGCGGCGGCGATCACCGGGCTCGCGCTGACCGACAACCCACTGTTGCTCGTGCCGTTGTGGCTCGTCGCTGGCGCCGTAGTCGCCGGTCTCTTCGTGCTCGGCCACGACGCCGCCCACGGCGCGCTGTTCGACTCGTCTCGGGCGAACGCCTTCGTCGCCCGACTGACGATGCTGCCCTCGCTGCACGCCACCGAGGTCTGGGTCTACGGCCACAACCGGGTGCACCACGGCCACACGCTCAAGCAACACCTCGACTTCGTGTGGCACCCACAGACGGTCGAGGAGTACCGGGCCATGCCGCGGTCGCGACGCCTGCTCCACCGGGTCGAGTGGAGCATCTTCGGTGCCGGGCTCTACTACCTGCGCAACATCTGGTGGAACAAGATGATGCTGTTCGAGCCGCCGAAGCGCTGGCGTCGAGCGATGGGTCGAGATCGGCTGCTGATCGCCGTCGTCGCCTTGGTGACCTTCGGCGCGCTGGTCGGCGGGTATGGCGTCGCAGGTCTGTGGATCTACGTGAAGCTCGTCATCGTCCCGTTCCTGCTGTTCTGCCAGGCCATCGGCTGGGTCGTGTACGTGCAGCACATCGCGCCGGACATCCGCTGGTGGGCGCGCCACGACTGGAACCGGTTCCGCGGACAGGTCGAAGGCACCACTGTCCTGTGGGGCCCGCCCGGCTGGGACCTGATGTTCCACTGGATCATGGTGCACATCCCGCACCACGTGGACATGCGGATCCCCTGTTACCGCCTGCCCGAGGCAGCACGGGCGATCGCTGCGGCTTTCCCCGACCACGTCGACGAACGACCGATCCGTCTCCGCGACTACCGACGCTCACTGCGGGCGTGCAAGCTCTACGACTTCCAGGACGGTCGCTGGCTCACCTACGACGCGGCACGAGGAGACTTTGCGTAGCGCTGAGCCTGGGTTCATTCCCGCCAGTCGTGGCCGTCGGGTAGGTGTGCCATCAACCAGGCTCGGCGATCCTCGCTGAGACGCGGGATGACGAGCTGTGCGTCGACGTCGTCCTTCGGGCGCTGGCCCTTGCTCTTGAAGAGCAGCTGGACCTCGGGAGCCAGATACGGCACGCCGTCCTCCGACCCGAGGATGACGTCGCTCCACGAGCGACGCAGTTCGGGATCTCGTTTGTAGATCCACTCGTCGGCTGTGCCCTCTCCGACCAGCAAGTCGAGCTCCCATGGCCCGCCCGCTTCGCGCCGACACCACAGGTTGTTCTGCGACTTCGCAGCCGTCAGCACCCCGCCCGTCCACGCTGACAACTCGCCCGCTGCGGCGATTTGGATGTCCCAGCCGGCGAGGTGGTCCCGCAGCGCGTCCGCATCCATCCGAACGATGCCGACGTCGATGTCCGCGTGGGTCCGCCAACTCTCCCCGACGTGCAGCTCGAGCGCGTGCCCGCCCGCGACCCACCACCGAAACGACGCGCGTGCGAACGTGCCGACGACGTCATCGAGTGCCATCGGCGCCCACGTCCCGAGGTCCCGAGATCCCACGCCCGTCACGGTAGGCGTCACGGATGTTCGGGACTCAGCGTGCGTTGCCCTCTGATGTGTGGTTGTGTTCCGCGCGTGACCCATCCCGATCGCAGCTCGGCTGACGATGCCGAGGAGGACGTCACGCTCTTCAAGGGCGCGTCGAACAACTCGTACTTCCCGGTGTACTTCAACGCGCTGCCCGAGCCGGGGGCCGAGGATCTCGACGTCGAGCGGTTGACGGTCGATCTGCGTCCCGAGCGCGACGTCTCGCTCTACGTCGAGATCTACAACCCGAAGGCGACGATCCCGCTGGTCATCACGCCAGGCGGCATGGGCGAGATCGACGGCTTCGGCGGCTTCGCCCGAAACGTCGCCGCCGCAGCACCTGACCTGCGCGTGATCATCTGGGACCGGCGCAACATGGGCCGCTCCGGGATCAACTTCGGCACCGAACCCCTCACGATGGAGGAGGCTGAAGATCTGCACGTGCTCGTTGACCGGCTCGCAGTCGGTCCGTCGACGTTCTACGGCATGTCCTCCGGATCCCGGTCGAACCTCGTGCTCGCCGAGCGCTATCCGGAGGACGTCGCAGCGCTCGTGATCGCGCCACTCACGGGCGGCCCGATCGCCGCCCAGCAGCTGCCGCAGGAGTACCACCTCAAGTACCTCGACGATCCGGGCCTGACCTCGATGGAGGCGGTCGCCGAGACGCCGCTGTGGGCTGCGTACGTCGAGCGCAACGGCGAGGTGGGTCGAGAGGAGCTGCTCCGACAGGACATCGATGAGTTCCTCGGGGCGATGCGTCGGGCCGGAGAGCACCTCCGTTCGTTCGCTGCGAAGACGACCCTCGGCATGAGTGACGAGCAGCTCGCAGCGCTGAAGGTTCCGGCGACGTTGATCCTCCACCACGGTCAGGAGGTGGACTACCTCCACCCGATCGTCAACTCGCGCGCAGCCACCACGCTGTTGCAGAACTCGACACTCGAGTTCGCGCCCACGCTGCAGCCGATCCTCGACGCGATGCTCCCCTTCGTGCGCCAGCACACGCCATCGCTCGACGCGTAATTCGCTGGCGCCTCCTCTGCGGCGTCGGCTTCACTCTGTGCTCCACCGGAACGGCGGGTCGCAACGG
>JAHDHM010000277.1:3079-5152 GCA_020631315.1 Acidimicrobiales bacterium | reverse complement strand
CATCATCGACAGCGTGCTGATTCCCGGCTGATCCGGCTCAGGCTCCCACGAGCCGCTGATCAACCAGCAAGGAGCGGGGCTTCGGCCCCGCTCCTTTCGCGTGTTGTGATGGGCCGTTTGAGGTGTTCGACCTGTTGGTGGTTTGAGCGAGCCTGCGGATGGGTACGGGGCCGCCATGAACCGGAATCGCACTTCGATCGAGACGACGTCCCGCGCCGACGAGTTGCTCGCGGCGGGCCGCGCGTGGCTCGAGCGGAACCGCTCGAAGGACTCCGACGAGTCGCTGCCCGCGGCGGTCGACCTGTCACAGCTGCGCGATCGTGCCGACCGCAGCAACGTGATCCCGATGCGACGTGGCCGAGATCTGATGTTGCAGACGGATTGGCGCCCCTTGGGCCCCGTCGCGTAGGCGGCGCCGAGATGGACACGGGTCTCGAGGCCCGCAGCTACGTCGCCGTGATCACGCCGGTCGACGGCTGGTGGGCGGTTCGAGTCGAAGGCGCCGATGACGACGACGCAGCACGTGTGGTCTACAGCCATGCGCATCTGCGAGGCGTCGAAGCGATGGCGCGGAACGCGACCGCTCACGTGCTCGATGCGGATCCCGACACGATCGACGTCGTCGTGGAGGTCGTGAACCGAGCCGAATGGGACCGCCGACGCGCAGCCTGAGGTTGGATCGGTGGGTTCGCTGCTCTGAACACGGCAGCGTTGTTCCGCTCTGGTCTCTGTCACGACGTGCTCTCATGGGTGGGCCATGCGAATCGCCACGTGGAATCTCGAACGGAAGAAGCCGACGTCGCCGAACGGTGCGGCGGCGGTCGATCATCTCAGGTCGCTCGCCCCGGATGTGATGGTCCTCACCGAGGCGCGACGCTCGTTCCCTGAGGACGACGCACACATGGCGTGGAGTCGGTCATGGGGCTCGGACGACGAACGCAAGGTCGTGATGTGGTCGAAGCACCCGTGGACCGACGTCGACGATCTGGGGTCAGCGGAACTGCCTGCGGCTCGCTTCGTTGCCGGGACGACGGAGACGCCGATCGGCCCGGTACGGGTGATGGGCGTGTGCATCTCGTGGGACATGGCGAACGTGAAGTACGGCGACAAGAACCGCCGACCGTGGGAAGACCACATCACCTATTGCGGTGTCCTGCGTGAGCTCATCGAGGCGCACGACCCGTCGCTGCCGCTGATCGTCGCCGGTGACTACAACCAGCGGATCCCGCCGACGCGTGGTGGTGCGCAGGTCGGTGCGATGGCGAGCCTGCTCGAGACCGTCGACCTGATGACCGGTGGGGAGGTCGACGGCTGGGAGAAGCCAGGCATCGACCACATCGCTGTGCGCGGCCTCACCCCCGAGCGTGTCCAGGGCTGGCCGAACGTCGTCGACGGCGTCCGCTGTTCCGACCACGGCGGCGCATTCGCGGATCTGCGCCGCGGTGAGCGGCCTGCCAGCTAACCGACTACTCGGTAGGCGTAGAAGCGGCCGGTGGAGTCTTCGGTGTAGGGGAGGGCGTCGAACTGGGCGACGATCTCGACGCGGCCTGACGCCACGAGGTCGTCGCTGACCTCGCCGTAGTCGGTGGTCTGGAAGTAGCCCTCGCGGACGGTCGTCACCAACAGACCGCCCGGGGCCACGAGGTTGACGACGTTGCGCAGCGTCTCGGGCGGCACGTGGCCGACGGTGAACACGCCGCCGCACACGACGATCGGTGCCGAGGCCGCCCAACGCTCCGGCAGTGGCGACGTCAGATCGACTGGCGCATCCAGCTCTCGATACACGGCACGCCCATCTGCCTCGAGGCCCGCAGCGATGGCGGTCATCTCGGGCGACAGGTCGATCCCGTCGATGGCGGTGTGCCCGCGCCCGGCCAAGGCGGTGCCGATCATTCCGGTGCCGCAGCCGGCGTCGAGCACGGGCAGGTCGACCGACGCGAGCTCGGGCAGCTCCGCGGCAACGGCGTCGAGGGTGAACACGACCGAACCGGGCAGCCCGTAGTTCTCGCCGCCCACGTCGGCGTCGTAGGTGGCGGCCCAGTCGGTGTAGTAGCGGGCGAGTGCGTCGCGGTC
>JAHDHM010000277.1:0-3069 GCA_020631315.1 Acidimicrobiales bacterium | reverse complement strand
CATCGAGGCTCATGGCGGCGTGGAGCGGTGCCGCCGTCTGATCGTTCAGTCCCTCGGTCAGCTGGTCCCCGTCACCCATGTGTCGGGACCCTAGGCGCTCGTTTGTCACAGCCGCCGCGCAAGAACCACCGACGGATTCGGACGGTTACGTATCAGTTGCACCAACACGGAGAGTGTGAATGAACTGATGGTGCCCAGGTGGGCACCGGTTTCGGTGGAGGGTCAGTGTCACATCGGTGGGTTCTTCTCGCGCTGGCGACTGCGTCGGCGGTGTTCTTCTCGATCTTCTCGGCGATCCCGGGCGAGGATGCGGGTGCGGCGGTGCCGTCGGGCTTCGTCGACGAGGTCGTGATCGGCGGGCTGACGTGGCCGACCGCGGTCGAGTTCGCTCCCGACGGACGCGTGTTCATCACGGAGCGTGATGGTCGCGTGTTGATGGCGGACAGCATCGGTGCGCCGGTGCGGACGATCCTGAACATCCGCACGAACGTGCACGTGGCGGGCGACCGTGGCCTGCTCGGTCTGGCGTTGCGTCAGTCGGGTGGGCAGGAGTGGATCTACCTGTCGTATGCCTACGACGCTCCGCCGGGTGGCACGGCGCCGACGTGGGGCAGTGCCGACCCGAACGTGTTGTCGTGGGAGGGCTGCCCGGAGCTCGGCCAGTGTGTGGTGCAGGGCCGTATCTCTCGTTTCGAGCTGGTCGACGGCGTGGTCGGGCCCGAGCAGGTGCTGGTGCAGGACTACTGCAGCCAGTTCGCGAACCACACGGTCGGCGACCTGAAGTTCGGTCCCGACGGCTACCTCTACGCGTCGGCGGGCGATCAGGCGTGGGCGGGCACGACGGACTTCGGTGAGCGGGGCATCCCGGTCAACGGCTGCGGGAGCCCTCCCGGTGGTGTGGGCGTGAAGCTGACGGCGCCGACGGCGCAGGGCGGCTCGCTCGTGTCGCAGGACTATCGGACGCCGGGCGATCCGCTGGATCTGGCGGGCACGATCATCCGCATCGATCCGGACACGGGTGCGGGTGCGCCGGGCAATCCGCTGATCGGGTCGGACGATCCGAATGAGCGGCGCCTCATCGCGTATGGCCTGCGGAATCCGTTCCGGTTCACGATCCGGCCGGGTACCGACGATCTGTACATCGGTGATGTCGGGGCGATCGGGTACGAGGAGATCGACGTCGTCACGGAGCCGTTGACGTTGCCGATCGAGAACTTCGGTTGGCCGTGTTACGAGGGGACGGGTCGGTACGAGCCGTTCGATCTGCTCGACATGGACGTGTGCGAGTCGTTGTACGCGGAGGGTCCGTCGGCGGTGGTGGCGCCGTTCTTCGAGTACCACCACGCGGTGGATCCGATCTCGCCGGGGACGTGTGCGCCGGGCGGTTCGGCGGCCATCACGGGCGTCGAGTTCTACGCCGGCGGTGACTATCCGGATCGTTTCGACGGGGCGCTGTTCGTCGCCGAGTACGGCGACCAGTGCATCTACGTGCTGCCCGCCGGGCCCGATGGGACGCCGGACCCGGACCGGCGTGAGGTGTTCATCAGCCCGGCTGAGGGTGTGGTGGACCTGGTGCGTGGGCCGGGCGGCGATCTCTTCTACGTGGACATCGCCGGCCAGATCCATCGGATCTCGTACCTGGGTGGTTCGGGGGCGATCAGCTCGTCGGTGTCGGCGAGCCCGAGTTCGGGACCGGTCCCGTTGACGGTCACCTTCGACGCGTCGGGTTCGGTCGGCGGCCTGAGTGCGCTGTCGTATGCGTGGGACTTCGACGGCGACGGCGCGTTCGACGACGCGACCGGCCCGAACCCGGTGCACACGTTCACCGAGGGCGGCGCGAAGACGGTGAAGGTGCAGGTGAGTGACGGGGTCACGTCGTCGATAGCGGAGGTCGTCGTGACGGCCGGCAACGGTGTGCCGACGGTGACGATCCTGACGCCGACGGTCGACGACCGACACGCGGTCGGTGATGCGGTTCGTTTCTCGGCGTCGGCGAGCGACCCGGAGGACGGCGATCTGAGCGAGTCGATCCGCTGGACCGTCCAGGTGGAGCACTGCCCGACGCCCGACTCGTGCCACACGCATCCCCAGGGTGTGATCGACAACTCGTCGTCGGGCGAGCTGGTCTTCCCCGACCACGAGGGTCCGTATGAGGTGCAGGTGGTCGCGCGCGTGACCGATCTGGATGGGGCGACGACGGAGGCGATGGTGGTCGCCGCGCCGTTGCCGGCACCGATGGAGGTGTCGACGTCGCCGAGTGGCCTGCCGGTGTTCATCGCCGCGGTCGAATGCACGGCGCCGTACACGCATGCGCCTGCGGCAGGTTCGACGGTGTCGTTGTCGGTGCCGCTCGAGCACGAGATCGACGGTGAGACGTGGCGCTTCTCCCGCTGGAGCGACGGCGTGACCGAGGCCAACCGGACGGTGACGGCATCGTTCGAGCTGACGGCCATCACCGCGCAGTACGTCCGCGTCGTCGAGGAGGAGCCGACCGACGGCTACCTGTTGTTGTCCGAGGACGGCAGGGTGCACGCCTTCGGCGGAGCGGAGCACCGCGGCTCGGCGATCGTGCCGGCCGGTGTGCGAGGGGTCGACCTGGCGTCGACGTCGGACGGTGACGGCTACGTCGTGTTGCTGAGCGACGGCAGCGTGCAGTCATTCGGCGACTTCGACTACCGCCAGGGCCGGCTCGGTCTGCCTGCCGGCGAGGAGGCCGTCGACGTGGCGATCACGCCGGGCGACGACGGGTTCTGGGTCTTCACGTCGAGCGGCCGGGTGTACGCCGCCGGTACGGCCGTGGACCACGGTGACCTCGAACGGTTCGACCTCGACCAGCCGATCACCGCAGCTGCCGTGACGGCGACTGGCGACGGGTACCGGATGCTCGGCCTCGACGGCGGCGTGTTCAGCTTCGGCGACGCCGACTTCCTGGGCAGCATTCCCCAGGTGTTGCCCGGCGTGGAGCTCGACTGTCCGATCGTCGGCATCGTCAACGTGTCGGCCGAGGTGCCCGGCTACTGGCTGGTCGGCTGCGACGGCGGCGGGTTCGGTTTCGGTGCGGCGCCGTTC
>JAHDHM010000276.1 GCA_020631315.1 Acidimicrobiales bacterium | reverse complement strand
CGAGTCATTGAAGAAGCTCGAGCGTGACGAGGTCAAGCTGGCGTTCGTGTCACGCGGCGTCGGCGGCATCACCGAGAACGACGTGCAGCTCGCTGCCGCGGCCAACGCCACCCTGCTCGGCTTCAACGTACGTGCGGACCGCAAGGGCCGATCGCTGGCCGACGAGCTCGGTGTCGAGATCCGCCACTACGAGGTGATCTACAAGCTGCTCGAGGACATCGAGAACGCCATGCTCGGCCTTCTCGAGCCCGAGTACGAAGAGGTCGTCACCGGCGACGCCGAGGTCCGTGAGATCTTCAAGATCCCGCGTATCGGTCTCATCGCCGGTTGCTACGTCCTCAACGGCGTCATCACGAGGAACTCGAAGGTCCGCTTCCTGCGGGACGGCACCATCATCTGGCGTGGCACGGTCTCGTCGCTCAAGCGCTTCACCGAGGACGTTCGCGAAGTGGCGACCGGCTTCGAGTGCGGCATCGGCCTGTCGGACTTCCAGGACCTGCAGCCGGGCGACATCATCGAGACCTTCGAGGAACGCGAGATCCCGCGAGTCTGACCGTGGGTTCGGCCATGCACGTCCTGGCGCTCGACGTCGAGCTCCGGCTTCCGGGCTGTACCTCGCTGAAGGACAAGCGCGCCGCGTTGCGACCGATCATCGACGGGCTCCGTCATCGACATCGTGTGTCGGTGGCCGAGACCGGCTCGCTCGATCAGTGGCAGCGCGGTGAGCTGGGCGTCGCCGTCGTGGCCGGTCATCCCGACCGAGCCGAAGAGGTCATGGACGCTGTGGAGCGTCTCGTCTGGTCTCGACCGGACGTCGAAGTGGTTCGCACGAACCGACACTGGATGGAGATCGATCGATGAATCGTGGTGGTGGTCGTGACTACGCCCGTTCGGCCCGCGTCGGTGAGCTGATGCGCGAGATCCTCGCGGTCGAGATCGATCGCTTCGACGACGATCGCCTGCTCGGCGCCGTCGTGACGGCGGTCGACGTCGACAACGAGCTCGAGAAGGCGGTCGTCTTCGTCGACACGGACGACGGCGAGGCTGCGCTCGAAGCACTCGAGGAGCACGGCGGCGCGCTTCGCAAGGCGGTGTCGTCCCAGGCGCGGATCAGGCGCACGCCGCGCCTCGAGTTCAAGGTCGACGGCTCGGTGAGCACCGGCAACCGCATCGAGGACATCTTGAGCGGCCTCGACATCCCACCTGCTGACGAGCCAGCCGCCGACGGGTCAGCCGCCGACGACGAGAACGCCTGATCATGGCCCGGCGAAAGCCGAGTCGGATCCACGGTGTCGTCGCCGTCGACAAGCCGGCGGGGATGACCTCGCACGACGTCGTGTCGATCGCCCGGCGCCAGCTGAACGAACGTCGGGTCGGCCACTCTGGCACGTTGGACCCTGACGCCACCGGTGTGTTGCTCCTCGGTGTCGGGAACGCGACGCGGTTCCTCCGCTTCCTCACCGAGCTCCCGAAGACATACACGACCGAGATCGTGTTCGGTGCGACGACCGACACGCTCGACGACAGCGGCGAGATCCTCGAACGATTCGACATGACGCTCGACCCGGCCGAGGTCGCGGCCGCCGCGGCCCGGCTCACCGGGGACATCGAGCAGGTTCCGCCGATGGTCTCGGCGGTGAAGGTCGACGGCAAGCGGCTCCACGAACTCGCCCGAGAAGGTGTCGAGGTCGAGCGGGAGGCCCGTCCGGTCACCGTGTATCGCTACGAGGTGGAACCGACCGACGATCCGCTCGTGTACCGAGCCGAGGTCGAGTGTGGTTCTGGCACCTATGTCCGGGTCCTCGCCGCTGATCTCGGTGAGGCGCTCGGCGGGGGAGCGCACCTGCGTGACCTCCGGCGCACCCAGATCGGCTCGTTCGCGGCCGAGTCGTGCGATCACATCGACGAGCTGCGGCTGTTGCCGCTCGCGGACGGCCTCCGCGACCTCGAGCGTGTCGTGGTCGGTGACGACGAGGTCACGTCCGTTCGTCACGGTGGTTGGTTGCGTGAGCGCCCAGCCGGCGACGGACCGTTCTGCCTGGTGACCGGCGCGGGTGACGTGCTGGCCGTCCACGAACGGACGCCCGATGGTCGGGTCAAGCCGGGTGTGGTGCTCCCTGCCGGGTAGCGTGGCCCGCCGTGGAGATCATCCGAGACATCGACTGGGCGCCCCGTCCCGAGCAGGGAACGGTCATCACCATCGGCGAGTACGACGGCGTGCATCGTGGGCATCGCACCGTCATCGCCGAGGTCCATCGCCTCGCTGCCGAGCGCAATGCCAAGACCGCGGTGGTGACGTTCGACGTCCATCCTGCGTCGGTCGTTCGGCCCGAGTCGGCGCCACTGCTGTTGTGTGACCTGGACCAGAAGCTCGAGCTGCTGGCCGAGACCGGCGTCGACTACGCCGTGGTGATCTCGTTCGACGAGGCGCAGTCCCAGGTGCAGCCCGAGGACTTCGTCGCCCAGCTCGACGACGCGTTGAACATCACCGCGGTGGTCGTCGGCGCCGACTTCCACTTCGGCAAGGACCGACGGGGCAACGTCGAGCTGCTGAAGTCGATGGGCCTCGACCTCGGCTACGAGGTTCGTGGTCTGCCGCTCGTCAAGCAGCTCACCGGTGAAGGTGATGTGATCTCGTCGACCTCTATCCGTGCCGCGCTGGCCGCCGGGGACGTCGAGAAGGCTCAACGGTTGCTCGGTCGCCCGTTCGAAGCTCGTGGCGTGGTCCAGCCGGGGGACCGGCGTGGACGCACGATCGGGTTCCCGACCGCGAACGTGCCGACCGACGCGATGTATCAGCTCCCTGCCGAAGGCGTCTACGCCGCGCACTACGAGCGCCCCGACGGATCCGTCCACGGCGCTGCGGTGAACATCGGTCGTCGTCCGACGTTCTACGAGTTCGCCGACCGGCCGCTGATCGAGGCGCACCTGATCGGGTTCCGTGGTGATCTGTACGACGAGACGGCCAAGATCCGCTTCGTTCACCGCCTGCGAGGTGAGCGACGATTCGACGGCGTCGAAGAGCTCATCGAGCAGTTGCACAAGGACATCGACGCCGCCCGCGACGTCCTCGGCTGAGCGCCACGTCGGGCCTCGGTATTTCGGGCCCGCACGGTGGTGCAGGCGTCCCTTCGCTGCTACCATCTTCCACTTGCGTGCACGGGGCTCCGCGCCGGCCACGCAGTTCGCCCGGATCTCCCGATCCGAACCGGCGACACGGTTCGAGCAAGCACTGCAGCGTGGCGGCGACGTCACCACTGCGAGGCTTCGCCCCCCACGCAACGAGGATCGGCCGCCGACGCGGCCAGAGGTCAACGAGAGTCACATGCAAGAGAAGTCCGCCACCATCGAGACGCACCGCCTCCACGACACCGACACCGGGTCGCCCGAGGTGCAGATCGCGCTGCTCACCGAGCGCATCACCCACCTGACCGAGCACTTCAAGACCCACAAGAAGGACCACCACGGTCGCCGGGGTCTGCTGATGCTGGTCGGTCGTCGCCGCCGCCTTCTGGACTACCTGAAGGACAACGACGTCGAGCGTTACCGCTCGATCATCGCCAAGCTCGGCCTTCGTCGCTGAGCCACCATCTTCACGAAGCGGCCCACTCGGGCCGCTTCGTCGCGTCAGGGCCGGATCAAACTCATGATCCTCTCGCCCTCGACGCCGCTCGGGTGAACCCGGGCGTCCGCGGGTAGCGGTCGCCTGTGTGGTTCCCTGACACCTGACATCTGCAACACAGAACGGGCGGGAAGGTCCCGCCCACGAATGGAGAAATGATGGCTGAAGCCATTTCCGTCTCGGGCCAGATCGCTGGCACCGACAAGACCCTCACGTTCGAGGCCGGCAAGCTCGCCGGTCTCGCCAACGGAGCCGTCACCGCCCGCATGGGCGACACCCAGGTCCTCGTGACCGCCACTGCGTCGAACAAGCCGCGCGACGGTGCGGACTTCTTCCCGCTGACCGTCGACATCGAAGAGCGCATGTACGCCGCGGGCCGTATCCCCGGTTCCTTCTTCCGTCGGGAAGGCCGTGCCTCGGAGGACGCCATCCTGGCGTGTCGTCTCATCGACCGTCCGCTGCGCCCGAACTTCCCGTCGGAGTACCGCCACGACACTCACATCGTCGGCACCATCCTCGGCGTCGACGGCGCCAACCCCTACGACGTCGTCGCCCTGAACGGCGCCTCGGCCGCGCTGTGGACCTCCGACATCCCGTTCGAGTCCCCGGTCGCCGCCGTGCGCATCGCCTGGTCGACCGACGGCGAGTGGATCCCGTTCCCGACCTTCGAAGAGGGTGACGCGTCGACCTTCGAGATGGTCGTCGCCGGTCGTCAGCTCCCGAGCGGCGACGTCGCCGTCATGATGGTCGAGGCCGGCGGCACCGAGAAGTCCTTCCAGTACTTCGCCGACGGCGCCCCGAAGGTCACCGAAGAGGTCCTGGCCAGCGGCCTCGAGGCCTCCAAGCAGTGGATCGACGACATCTGCGAACTCCAGAAGTCGCTGAAGCTCGCCATGGGCGACGCCGGCGAGATGGAGTGGATCCGCTCCTACGACTACTTCGACGAGGTCATCGAGCGGGTCCGCGAGGTCGCCACCCCGCGTCTGACCGAGGTCATGTCGATCGCCGACAAGGCCGAGCGTGAGGCCAAGCAGTCCGAGGTCACCGCCGAGATCAAGGCGGAGCTCGAGGCGCAGTTCGCCGAGCTGGGTGATGCTCCGAAGCAGATCTCGGCCGCGGTGCGTTCGGTCACCAAGGAGATCGTCCGTCGCCGCATCGTGCAGGACGGGTTCCGCATCGACGGCCGTGCCACCAACGAGGTGCGTCCGCTGTCGGCCGAGGTCGGCCTCCTGCCGACCGCTCACGGTTCGGGCCTCTTCCAGCGTGGCGAGACCCAGGTCCTCAACGTGACCACCCTCGGCATGTCCCGCATGGAGCAGCTGATCGACACGCTCAACCCGGTCGACCGCAAGCGCTACATGCACCACTACAACTTCCCGCCGTTCTCGACGGGTGAGGCCGGCTTCATGCGTGGCCCGAAGCGTCGTGAGATCGGTCACGGTGCCCTCGCCGAGCGTGCGCTCGTGCCGGTGATCCCCTCCAAGGAGGACTTCCCCTACGCGCTGCGCCTCGTGTCCGACGTGCTGTCGTCGAACG
>JAHDHM010000275.1 GCA_020631315.1 Acidimicrobiales bacterium | reverse complement strand
GGCGTCGAGCAGCTCACGGCCCTCGTCAGGAGAGGTGGGCACGCCGGATTGGCTCAGGCTGCGGGCGAGACCGCCCCCACGTTGGCCGTAGACGATGCCGAAGTTGATCCGCTTCGACTTCGCTCGGAGCTCGTCGTAGCGCTGCGGGTCCTCGTCGCGCAGCTGACGCATGTCGACACCGAACATCCGCTCCGCGGTGGCTGCGTGGACGTCGACCCCGTCGGCGAACGCCTGTCGGAGCGCCTCGTCGTCCGACAGCTGAGCGACGAAGCGGAGCTCGGCCTGACTCAGGTCGGCGTACACGAAGACCCGGTCCTCGTCGGAGGGCCGGAAGTGGGGCTTCATCCGCGGTGACAGGTTCTGGGCATTCGGGTTGCGAGACGCCAGTCGGCCCGTGTTGGTGCCCACGACCTGGAGGTACTCGGGGTGGATGCGACCGTCGTCGCGCACGTGATCGTGGATGTTCTCGCCGTAGGTGGTGAGGATCTTCGTGTGCTCTCGGTAGGCCAGGAGTGCCTGACACAGGTCGCCGCCGATCTCGGCGAGGGTGTCGGCCCGCAGCGGATCGGTCGGGAGCAACAGCCGACGCTCACCGATGTGGTCGTGGGTCCAGCGCAGGACCTCGTCGGTGGAGAAGCGGTTGAGCATCTCCTTGGTCTGGCTCTCGCTGCCGGGGTTCCACGACGGTTCGAGATCGGTCGAGAACAACGAGCCCTGGCCGCCGCCGGTCAGCTCGGCGATGTGGGTGAGCGTGGCGGCCCGTGCCTGCTCGATCTCGTCGAGCTGCCCGTTCCAGCCGTTCCAGTCGAACGGCAGCCCGATGCGTTCCATCCGGTCCAGGAAGGGGCGGGCACGCTGCTCGAGTTCGCAGACCTGCTCGAGTCCGAGCTCGCTGATCTTCGCCGCGATGACGTCGGCCACCCACAGGGTCTCGACCGCATCGGCGCCCGCATAGCGAAGCTGCTCGTCGGACAGTTCGCCGTCGGCGGTGTAGGACAGCTGGGTGGTGCCCTTTCCCTCGGCGTGCAGACCGAGGTACCACTCCGCTGCCCACGCGAGGCCGTGGTAGAAGCCGAAACCGGTGACGCCCTGATGCAGCAGGGCGTCGGCGAGCTGGGCGTCCCACCACACGACCGGCTGCACGTCGTGGCCCGCGGCGCGTGCGGGCTCGATGAGGTCCTTCTCGATCACGCGTGCGTCGAAGTCGGCGTTCCACGCCATGGCGCGCACGCCGGAGAGGGCAGCAGCGAGACGGTGCCGGTCGATGTCGTTGGCGTCGACGACCCAGGCGCGTTCGTGGCCGTCGCGGTCGCGGGTGGCGGCGGAGACGACTCGGAGTGGACCGGGACCCGGCTCGACGTACACCGTTTCGGTGTCGATGGCGACCCGCTCGGCCTCGGCCAGCGCGGTGCCGAACTCGGCGAGGCGGCTGTCGTCGACGACCGTCAGCGCGACGTCGTCAGGCCGTCGCTCGGGGCGCGGCCGAGGGTCCGTCACGAAGCTCACCGGACGGTCGACCGATCAGCCACCGGAGTTGACGGCCCCGGCGTCGGCCGGGAGCGGGGTGGTGTCGTGGATGTCGTTCAGCCAACCGTCGGGCAGCGCGACGCGCTTCGGCCCGCCGGAGTGGCTGCGGGTCACCCGCAGCGCGGTGACCGGGAACTCCGACTCGGGGAAGTCGGCGATGGCGTCCTCGAGTTCGGCGATGCTCTCGACGTTCGCGAGCCGGCCGCGGCGGGCGCCGCCGAGCGGGAAGCCCGTGACGTACCAGATGGCGTGCTTGCGGAACTGGCGGATGGCCCGGGGATCGTCGTGCCAGTCGATGAGACGCTGTGCATGGTCGACCATGATCCGGCCGACCGTCGCGAGATCCGGCGGCGTCGGGGGCTCCTCGCCGGCGAAGACCGCTGCGAGTTCGCCGAACAGCCAGGGCCGGCCGAGGCAGCCACGTCCGACGACCACACCGTCGCAACCTGTGTGGCGCATCATCCGAAGTGCGTCCCACGCCTCCCAGATGTCGCCGTTGCCGAACACGGGGATCTCGCTGACGTGGGCCTTCAGCTCACCGATGGCGTCCCAGTCGGCATGCCCCGAGTAGAGATCGTGGGCGGTGCGCCCGTGCAGTGCGATCGCGGCGCAGCCCTCGTCGACCGCGATGCGACCCGTGTCGAGGAAGGTCAGATGGTCGGCGTCGATGCCCTTGCGGAACTTGATGGTCACCGGCACGTCCCCCGCTGCTGTCACCGCGGCACGGATCATCTTCGCGAGCAGGTTGCGCTTCACCGGCAGCGCTGCACCACCACCCAGGCGAGTCACCTTCGGAGCCGGGCAGCCGAAGTTCATGTCGATGTGATCGACACGGCCCTCGTCGACGAGACGACGGACGGCCTCGCCGATGGAGCGCTCCTCGGTGCCGTAGAGCTGGATGCTGCGCGGCGATTCGTCGGGTCCGAACTCGGCGAGCTTCCAGGTCGTCGCGTTGTCCTCGATGAGGGCGCGAGCGGTGATCATCTGGTTCACGTAGATGCCGGCTCCGAAGCGACGGCACAGTTCGCGGAACGGCACGTCGGTGACGCCGGCCATCGGCGCCAACACGACCGGCGACGACATCTGGATGGGCCCGATGGAGGGCATCGTGAACTCGCCAGGGCGCGCCGGGACCACGTCGGCGTTGAGTTCGCTGCGGGGCGCGCGGACGCTCGAGTCGGCGATGGTCATCGGCGAGATGGTACCGAGGCGCCGACGACCCCGGCCTCCGAGAGCAGTGCGAGGGTCTCCACGAGGGGGAGACCGATGACGTTCGAGACCGATCCGGTGACGTGCGCGACGAACGCACCCGCGAGCCCCTGGATCCCGTAGCTGCCGGCCTTGTCCATCGGTTCGCCGGTGGACACGTACCACTCGATCTGGGCGTCGGTGAGCTCGGCGAAGCGGACGAGGGTGGTCACGCGACAGCTTCGGGTGGCGACGTCGTCGGCGACAGCGACGCCGGTCGTCACCTCGTGCTCGCGGCCGGACAGGCGTCGCAGTGTCCGCACGGCATCGTCGCGATCCACCGGTTTGCCGAGGATCTCGCCCTCGTGGACGACCACCGTGTCAGCTCCGAGCGCCACCTCGCCCGGGCGGCGTCGGGAGGTCGCCTTGGTGGCGGCGAGGCGCTCGACGAGCTCGGCTGCCGTCTCGTCGGGCAGCGGGGTCTCGTCGATGTCGGCAGGGCGAACGTCGACCACGAGGTCCAACCCGGCGAGCAGCTCGACGCGTCGAGGCGAGCCCGAGGCGAGCACGAGTGGAGGGCCGGAGGTCACGGCCGTCAGTCTCGCATCGGGGTGCGACGTTCGGCGCGTTGCGCATGGGCACTGCGAACACCGGCAAGTAGGTTGCGATCACGCGATCGTCCAGGGGGAGCTGATGCGTGTCGAGAACGAAGCCGATCCGCTGCCGTTCGTGGCGATCGTCGCGACGCTGATCCGCCGATCCCTCGCCCAGCGCGAGAGCACGACGAGCCGGCTCTCGGGTATCCGGTCGACCGTCGAGGCGGGCGTCACCGGCACGGTGGTCCTGCGCTCGCTTCACGACCCCCAGGCCGCGACGCTCGACGTCGAACGCCAGCTCGTCACCGTCCGCCGCGGCGTCGCGCCGAACGCGGACGTCACCATCACACTCGACCTCGACGATCCCGATGCGAAACCGAAGGTCGAGGGGGCGGCACGACATCCCGCCCTCGCCGTGCTCGTCGGCACCCTTCTCGACGCGCCGGTCCGGGACTGGGAGGTCGAGGCCGCCGACTTCTTCGCTCGAGCCTTGGCCGACCCCGACAGTCCGAGACCGGTTCGAGTCGTCGCCTCCGATGAGGGCACCGAGCGCTGGTTCGGGCTCGACAACACCTCTCCCGCTGACCCGGTTTCGCCGGCGAGCCCGACGGCCCAGGTCGAGATCCATGCGGCAGCATCCGTGCTCGCCGAGTCTCTGTCCGGATCGAAGATCCTCACCGAGGAGGTCCTCGCCGGTCGGGTGCAACTGGTCGGTGACCTGCGAATGCTCTCCGTCCTCACCGGCCATGCCATCGACCACGCCATGGGCAGTGCTCGACGCAGGGGAGGGGTCCGATGAACCTCGAGGAGCTCGACGGCTGGTTGGACGAACAGGGCATCGATCGAGTCCGCGTCGACGCCTTGTCGCTCGACGGCATGCCCGTCGGCAAGGTGATCCGGGCCAACCGCTTCGCCGAGGCGGCTGAGGGCGGCGTCGGCATCACCGACTTCCTTATGGGTGTCGACCGCGAGGGCGAACCGGCGTTGACGTTCACCGCCCCGTGGCGCTCGGCGGTGCTCGGCGACCTCCTCCTCATGCCGGATCTGTCGACGCTGCGGGCGGACCCCTCGGGGCGGGGGCTGGCGTCGTGCCTCGCCGACGTGACCGACATCGACCAGCAGCCGATCCCGGTCTGCGGTCGCAGCCTCGTCCGTCGGATGACCGACCGGCTCGCCCGGCACGGCCTCACGGCGTCGGTGGCGTTCGAGGTCGAGGGACAGTTCTTCTCCTCGTCGTTCGACGAGCTTCGCCAGCGGGGCTGGACCGACCTCGACCCGTTCGGCGTCGGCGGTCACCTCGTGTACCTGTCACAAGACCACCACCGACTCGACCCGATCATGCACGAGATCTGTGACCGTCTCGAGGCTGCCGGCGTGCCGTGGGAGGCGTGGAACGCCGAGGCCGCCGCCGGCCAGTTCGAGCTGAACGTCGCGCCGTCCGACCCGCTGTCGGCAGCCGACCACGTCATCCAGATCCGCCGGATCGCGAAGGAGGTGGCCTACGAGCGCGGCATGTCCGTCACGTTCATGGCCAGGGTCACCGCCGACTACGGCAACGGCCTGCACATCCACCACTCGCTCCGGCGTGATGGCGAGCCCGTGCTCCACGACCCTTCCGGGGAGCACGGCCTGTCGGACCTCGCACGTCGATGGATCAGCGGACTCATGGCGACCGTCGCCGGCTCGGCCTCGGTGATGGCGCCGACGCCCAACAGCTTCCGTCGTGTCGAACCGTTCAAGGCGAGCCCGACGCACGCCACGTGGGACGTCGACAACAAGTCGACCGCACTGCGGGTGCTGAGCCGCTCGCCGAACTCGGCCCGGGTCGAGCACCGGATGGGTGCCGGCGAC
>JAHDHM010000274.1 GCA_020631315.1 Acidimicrobiales bacterium | reverse complement strand
GACATGGCTGGCAATTCCTCGATCAATTCATGGACGGCTTCGAGCAGCATGGATTCTGCGCTCAAGACCCCTGGATTGTCACACTCTTCGAGTCCTTCCGAGGTCAGCGCAACAAGGACGGCTTCTTCCACCCGAATGCGTTCGGCCATCGGTACTACGCCGATGAGATTGCGGATTCCCTGACCGTCGACTTCTACACAGGTGACGGTCTCGGGTCACCTCGCGAACCCATACGCCCGGCGTGAAGCTAAAGCGGCCTCCCCATCGATGCGGGGTCGATTCGAAACACCGCTACTACTCAAGGCGAATTCGCTCACTAAGTGTGTTGACCGGAGAGGCTGTCTCCAACGGGATGGGTTCGGTGGACTTCGGAGATAGGTGAACCCTCCGAGCGAGGCTCTGGGTCTCGCACAACGCACGGGACCGGCCAGGAGTGGAGATGACCCGGATTGGTAGACACGGGTTTCTGTGATTCAGGCCGCCATGGAGGCGGTGTGGGTCGCGGCGGGTGTCCGGTGACCGAGGCCGGCTTGGCGTCGTTGCCGGTTGTAGACAATCTCGATGCAGACGAACACGACGGTGCGGAGCTGGCTGCGGGCTATCGACTCCCAGTCGCCGTGGATGTGGCGGATCTCCTTCTTGATCGTCGCCCACGTCGACTCGATCGCGGAGTTGTCCCGACACGCCCCGCTCCGGCCGAACGACGCTGCGACATGACGTCACCCACGAGTCGGCAGCAAGCCAGCGCCGTGACGAGGGCGTTGACGAACGGTGTCCGCAGCATCTCGGGTCGACGTCGAGCAGCCGCCGATACCTCGGTGGTGAAGGCCGAGGACTCGGACGAAGTAGAGCTTCCCGTCACGACACCAGAACTCGCTGAGGGCGAGCCAGGCCCGTATCACCCTCCAGCTCGCTGGGCGAGAGCTTCGGCGTTTCCATCTGATCAAACGGCCGTGGTCTGCCCGGCCGACGACCGAGAGCACGGCTCCGGCCAGCTTGGGCAGCAGTCAGTTGGCCGCCTGCAGGGCCCGTGCACTCGTAGCCCAGCGCTGGAGCACCTCAGCATCGTGGTGGGCAGGCCGTAACGCTCAGCTGGTCGCGCCGTCGACGTGTCCTGCCGAGCGGGAGCCAGGCGGTGCTCAGCCCGCCGAGGGACGGAACCCGTTGACGGCACCGTCAGCGTCGACGAAGACGACCCAACTGTCGGCGGTCTCGCCCACGAAGTCGGGCACGTCGAGCGTTCCGGCATCGATCTCTTCACCGGTCGCGACGTCGATGGCGTGCCAGTGCGGGCCACCGAGGCTCACCGATCCTCCGAGGGCCTCGAGGCCGACGAATGGATTCGTGGCACGCCAGAGGACGTCACTCGAGAGGTCGAGTGGTTGCGCAGTCGCCGGGTCGATGCCCTGCCATGCACCCCCAGCGAACCAGAACACGTTGCCCTGTGCGTCGAAACTCGTTTCGTCACCGAGAACGACCCCGAACGACGTGAAGACATCCTCGGGATCCGCCCCTTCGTCGACCGGGTCAGACGCCGGCAGCTCGACGATCGAGTCTGACAATCCGCTCCCGGGGTCGATGACCACCAGGTCGGTGTGCTCCCACCACATGCCGTCGTCCGTGGGCACGTAGGGGCTGAGCATCGGCGTTCGGTCATTGGCCCAGCGGGTCAGCCGCGTGTCCTCGACGAACCAGATCAGTTCGCCGGTCGAGGCATCGAGCGCGAAGGCCCCGGCGGTGATCGACGAGTCTTCGGAGGGTCGGTTGAACACTCCGATCACGGCATCGTCGACACGGGCGAAGTGCCAACCCCAGTTCGATGTCATGTCGAGACCGAAGTCGACTTCGGGACGGACCCGCCAGATCTCGCCAACGGCGGGGTCGATGCCGGTGATGACCGGTTCGTCGCCTGGCCAGAGGCTGATCGCGAGGTCGGCGTCGGTGACGTAGTCGAAGTCGAGCCCAGCCGTCACCCACTGCTGGTCGCCGGTTGCCGGATCGAGGCCGAGGGTCTCGAGCGCGAACGGACCGCTGGCGACCCGACCCGCACAGAACACCGGGCCACACGCCTCGACGCCGAAGCTCCGCGGTGCGGGGATCTCCCAGACGGGCTCACCGGTCAAGCGATCGCGTCCGATCAGGACGGTGCTGTCGGGATCGGTCAACGGCCCGGATGCGTGACCGACGATGCCGTCGGCGATGGCGAATCCGCCGAGCCCTGATCCGCCGAAGCGGCCGCCTGGCGACCAGGGAGCCCGCCACAACTCGGCGCCATCGGTGATGTCGAATGCGACGATGTCAAGAGAGTCCTCCGACAGGTCCAAGCCGACGACCACGACGCCGTCGGTGACCAGCCGGCCGACCGAGTCGATGCCGTTGGTCGACCACCGCTCGGGTCCGGCAACCGTGGTGGAGGTGGTGGTCGTGGTGGGCTCGATCGTCGTGGTGGTCTCCGTCTCCACTGTCGGCTCCGGAGTGCCAGCGACGATCGACGTCGACGTTCCGGTACCGGTGCTCTCACTCTCGGCACCGCCGCAGCTCGCAGCGACCAAAACGAGCACCAGCGCGAACGTCACCCGTCGCATCGATCCCCATCGCTCGCTGACCCGAGATCGGCTGACGAGCGGGTCTGTCGTGATTCGTCGCACATGATCACGATCGGCCGAGCAGCGCAGTTGGTGAGGAAGGCCGCTGCGAACTGAACGCGTCAGGGTCCGCAAAGCAATCGGTTCGCAGGCGGGCTGACTCGGTCGAGACGAGGCGATGCACCACAGACCGGTGGTGTGGCTCGAACTCGCGACTTCGTGGTCAATCATCGGTCAACGCCACGCGAGTGGTGTCATCTCGACAACTGGTCCCTCAAGGCGGCCGGTGATTGTGCCGTGGTTCTGTGTGGGTTGGCACGAAGTCGTCACCCCGTCTCGATCGGACTCGACGATCCGGAACCTCGCTCGAGACGGGGTGCGCTTCGCCCGATTGTCAAGTGCGGCCCATCGTCCGGCGACCGCGGTAGACGATGGTCTTGACGGTCGGGACTGGTATGTCGAGCGCGGTGGCGGTCTGGTTGTAGGTCGCCCCGTCTGCGAGTAGCGCGATGGCTTGGCGCGTCGCCGGCGTGAGTCGTCGCCAACGGTGCTGCGCCTCGTTGATGGCGACCGAAGCGAGTGCCCGGCTGGCGGGATCGGGTGCGTCGAGGTCGCGGCGGTCGCCGAAGTGGTCGACTGGGATGTGTCTGTTGCGGCGGAGGTGTTCGAGGGCTCGTGTCCGTGCGATCGACCGGATCCAGGTCGCTTCGCAGTTCGGGTCGCGAAGCTGGTGGAGTCGTTCGGCGGCGTGGATGACCACGTCGTGTACCAAGTCGTCGACGTCGGTGGGCGCGAGCATGGTTCGCCCGACGGAGCGGATTCGTGACTCGTGCTCGCGGAAGAGCCGGTCCAGGTCGTGTGTTGTTGCTCCCACCAAAGAGGGGACCGTACCTCACTGACCGTGACGACGGGTCCGGACGGGTCGCGACAAGAGGCCGCAGCCCATCGCCCAGGCTGCGGCCTCGTCGTCCGCTTGGCGTGCAGCGGTGCGGCAGTCCCGATCCGGGAAGGGGATGGCCAGCCCGGACCGGGTTGTGTCAGGTCGCCAAGCTCCCGAAGGCAGGAGCCTCAGCGTCTGTTCTGTTGTCTGGTCCCCGTCGGCAGTTGAGCGCGACTGTTGAACGCGGCACCGCCCCGCAGGGCGGCGCACGAACCGCGGTCGTGTCGTCGGGCTCGGTGATGAGTGCGTCGACGCGCCAGGGAGATTGAAGGCCGGACCTGAGGTGGGTCGGGCCCGGTCAGGGCAACGGTCAGGGACACCCCGGCATCGGGCCCAACCGGCTCCGGTGTCGAGCGTCGGACATCGCGGCCCCGGCCCGCACGCCTAGGAGGATGGGATAGGCGGCGTGCGGACCGGGATCGCTGTTGTGCAGCCGTGACGACCCTTTGTCGGGTCTCGGCAGTGATGTTCTGACCCTCCCAGGGTCGGCCGGGCGGCCCAGGCGTTGAGGACGTTCGGCTACAGGTGCCGGTCGGATCGTCCGAATTGGTGGGTGTGAACGCTGGGGACCGGATCGAGGTGAACCACGACGGGCTGATCCTTTCGGCGTCGGTGGTGTGGCTCGAGCTGGCCCTGTCGGGAACGGATCGGCGGATCCACTACCTGATCGACGCCGGTCAGGGCCGTCAGGGGGCGGGGTCGGCGTGGGAGTGCGCGGGCCGCTCGTGTGAGCTGACGGCGCCGCGATCGTGGTGGCCGCTCGACGCCTGAGTTCCATGCGCCGATACAGACGACACCGCCTCGCCGGAGGTGGTCCCCGTTGCTGGTTCAGGACCAAGCGGGCACGGGCGGACACTGAGGATCGACTGGGTAGCCGAGCGTGACCGGCTCGACATCCTGACGACCGGCTCTTCGGACAAGTCACTTCCCGAACAAGGGTGCGCGCTTCGACCTCACGGGCTTCGTCTGAGAGCGTCCGTCCGGATCGCTTCCCGTGCTCGTCCGAGGCGGACTGTTTGCTCGTCGCTGGTGCCATCTCTCCATGGCGTGCACGTGGGAGTGACGGTGTTGGGCTCGGCGACTGGAGGTGCGGTTGCGAGTGTGGCGTACCTCGAAGGCCCAGACCGCCGAGTTGAGGCGGCTGACGGTGCCACGCCGGGCTTCATACGCTCCTACTTCGCCGACTCGGGGACGGGGCGTTGGTTGACCAGCTCGACGCATCAAAGCGGTGTCGTTCCAGCAGAGCTCGAGGCGCTGCTCGACGGGCGGGACCCGGCGACGGGGTCGCCGTTGAAGAGCGGGCAGGGATCAAGCAGGCAGCCGGGCGGTGCCTACGCACCTGCTCCGCACCTCGAACGCACCTCCGACGCATCCGTTGGTCTGCTCTCGGTCGTCGCGGCCGCTGAACGGCTGGGGGTCGACCCGTCGTATGTGCGGGCGCAGGCTCGAGCGACCTCCGAAGCGAGATCCAGGGATGAAGCGTTGCCGGCCTCGCCGCTCGATGGCATTCGTCATGGACGGCGGTGGATGTTCACTGAGGCCGAGATCGCACGTTTCGCCGCAGCTCGCCAACCGAAGCGAGTCGTGCACGGCTATGACGTGACGTTCTCTGGAAGTCCCCCGGTCTCACGGACGGGTTGGGTGTGGGGTGATCATGCCGCGTG
>JAHDHM010000273.1:2145-5191 GCA_020631315.1 Acidimicrobiales bacterium | reverse complement strand
CACGATGAAGCACGAGATGCCCTTGGTACCCGCAGGCGCATCAGGAGTACGAGCGAGCACGAGGTGCACGATGTTCTCGGCCATGTCGTGCTCGCCGTAGGTGATGAAGATCTTGGTGCCGGTGATCTTGTAGGTGCCGTCACCCACCGGCACGGCCTTCGACGTGAGCGCACCCACGTCCGAGCCGGCATGCGGCTCGGTCAGGTTCATCGTGCCGGTCCACTCACCCGAGACGAGCTTGTGGAGATAGGTCTCCTTCTGCTCCTCCGACGCATGGTGGTGGAGCATGTCGACCGCGCCCTGTGTCAAGAGCGGGCACAGGGCAAACGACATGTTCGCCGCGTTGATGAACTCCTGGACCGCCAGACCGAGCGTCCACGGGAGACCGCCGCCGCCGTACGCCTGGTCGAACGCGATGCCGTTCCAGCCGGCATCGACGAACAGCGAGTAGGCATCGGCGAAACCGTCCGCCGTCGTGACGTCGGCTCCGTCGACCTTGACGCCCTGGCGGTCGCCGGGCCCGTTCAGCGGGGAGCTCCTTGGCGAAAGGCCTCGTCGACGGGGCCGTCGACCGTGTCGGCGTCGATCTCGTCGAACGCGTCGAGTGCGGTCAGACCGCACACGTCGATCAGATGGTGCAGTACGAACGACACGTCGGTGGTGGGCGGCTGATACGTCATCGGGGACCTCCGGAGATGAAAGGCTAGAACCTCCGATCGGGCC
Source organism: Acidimicrobiales bacterium (assembly GCA_020631315.1). The sequence continues at coordinate 4,468 of JAHDHM010000273.1, read as the reverse complement.
GCGAATCACCACGTCGACGCCTGATCATCTGACGCTCGACGGAGGCTCCCGTGAACGACCCACACCTGATCCGCCGCATCATGATCGGCCTGCGCATGGGCATCGGCGTCGGCGCCATGATCATCCCCGTCACGACCGGAAAGCTCTTCGGCCTCGACATCCGCAGCGGCGGCACCTACATGGCCCGCCTCTTCGCGATCCGCGAGCTGATCCTCGCCTACCAGCTCTATCAAGCCTCCGACGAGGAGCTCGAGGAGATCTGCCGACAGGGCATCGTGATCGACTCGACCGACACACTGACCGCGCTCGTCAGCTTCGCCCGCGGCGACATCGGCGTCCGAGGCTTCGTGCTCGGCGGCGGCGCCGCGGCTGCAGCAGTGGCCATGGGCAACGCCATTCGTCCCGGCCTACCCCCGCTCGAGACGAACTGAGACCCAGCGTCAGCTGCGACGACTTAGCGTCAGCTGGGGCTCGAGCTGACGCCGATCTGGTCGAGCACCACGTCGAGCTCGGCCACGAGGCCGGTGTAGAACGCCCCGAACTCGCCGTAGACGGCGGACGCCGTGTCGTAGCGCATCGTGTAGACGACCTCCTTGAGGTCGTCGAGGTGCACGCCGAACAGCGTGACGCCCCACTCGAAGTCGTCGACACCGGTCGAGCCGGTCACGACCTGCAGAATGCGGCCACGAAAGTTGCGACCCGACGCGCCGTGCTCGTACATGAGCTCCTTGCGCCGGTCGTACTCGAGGGTGAACCAGTTGTCGTCGCCGTCGCGCTTCTTCGACATGGGATAGAAGCAGATGGCGGCCTTCCCCTCCGGCGGCAGCTCGGGCTGCAGTCGGGGCGACTTCATGTCGTCGGGAAGACCGGCGGCGTACTCGCTCACCTCGGTCATCGACACGTAGGAGTCGATGATGTCGAGGCCGGCCTTCTGCAAGCCGGTCTGCAGCTGACGCAGTCGCCACAGGTCCGGACCGAGGGCCATGAAACCGACGTCGGCCTTGTGGCCGAACACGGCGAACGGCACGACCTGGTGCTCGTCGCCGACCGCCGCGGCGACGGCGGCGCGAATGGCGTCGGCGTCCGATGCGGTGGTGACCTTGCCGAAGAGGTGCACCACGCCCCATCCGATCGAGGTGGTCACGTACGGCGGGTTGGGTGCAGTGGCGTCGCTCACGGCCGAGAGTCTACGAGCCGGCCTCTACGCTGCCGCCCGCGCCGAGGCCGAGCGTCAGCCGCCGACGGAGCCCGTGTAGACGTTCCACTCGTCGCCGCGGACGAACCCGACGAGGTTCATACCGGCATGAGCTGCCGTCGAGATGGCGAGCGACGACGGAGCGCTCACCGCGACGAGTGAACCGACGCCCGCAGCCCAGGTCTTCTGCACCATCTCGAAGCTGGCTCTCGACGACACGATCATGGTGTGGGCGGCAAGCGATCCCATGTCGACCCGGTCCAGCACCAGCCGGCCGACGATCTTGTCGACCGCGTTGTGGCGGCCGATGTCCTCACGAACCGCCACGACGCTGCCCCGAGGGTCGATCAGGGCTGCTGCATGCACCGCCCCGGTGCGCTCGAACAGCTCCTGGCCGGTGCGGACGTCGTGGAGCGTGGCGCCGAGCACCGTCACCGGCACCGCAGGGACACCGGCCAACGGGCGCAGCCGTTCGGCCAGGTGGCCGATCTGGTCGGCACCGCAGATGCCGCATGCGGAGTTGACCGGCCCGAGACGAGGCTGGCTCTCGGGGCCATTGCCGTCGGTCTCCACGGACACGACGTTGAACTCCGTCTCGACGGCGCTGCCGGTGCCGCAGTAGCGGACCGTCCGGACCGTGGCGCCGGCCAAGAGGCCCTCCGCATGGAGGAAGCCGACAGCCAGCTCGAAGTCGTAGCCGGGTGTCCGCATGGTGGTCGAGATCAGCTCGTCGTCGAGACGGATCTCCAGCGGCTCCTCGACGATGACCTCGTCAGGGCGCCGAGTCGAGGCACCACCGGCGTGGTGCCGGACGAGCACCTTCGCCGTACGTCGCATGAGGTCAGTCTACGAGCGGGCCGGTCGAGCCGGTCCGGATCAGCCCAGCAGGAGGGGCAGCAGGCGGGGGCCACGGATCTGGCCGGTCGACCAGCGCACGCCCTCTGCATCCTCGAGACGGAACTCGGGGATGCGTTCCAACCACACCTCGATCGCAACGGAGAGCTCCATGCGAGCGAGGTTCGACCCGAGGCAGCGATGGATGCCGAGGCCGAACGCCGCGTGGCGGTTCTCCTTGCGGTCGATCACGAACTCGTCGGCACGCTCGAACGCCTCAGGGTCACGGTTGGC
>JAHDHM010000273.1:0-2135 GCA_020631315.1 Acidimicrobiales bacterium | reverse complement strand
GGGAACGGCAGGAGCAGCCATTCGTCCTTGTGCATCGGGCAGCCGTTGAGCTCGTGATCCTCGGCGACGAGGCGAGCCATGGTGACCGGCGCGTAGAAGCGCAGGAACTCCTCGATGGCGAACGGCCGCACGTCGGGATCGTCGATGAAGCGACGACGATCGTCGGGGTTCTGGGCGAGGTGCCAGATGCTGGCACCGATCGATGACCAGGTGGTGTCGATACCGGCGATGAGCAGCAGTGCGATCGAGCCGCGGATGTGCTCGGTGCTGAGCGGCTCACCTTCCATGTCCGCGTGGATCAGGAAGTCGATCAGGTCCTTGGTGCCGTCCGACGTCGGATCGGCACGGCGGGCCTCGATGGCGCGGGTCAGGTAGGCCTCGAGCGTGTCGCTCGGGTCGATGTCGTGCTCCTGGCCCGGCGCCTCGATGATGCGGTGGATGAAGCCGCGGAACTTGTCGCCGTCCTCGGGCGGCAGGCCGAGCATGTGGGCGATGACCTGCACCGGGATGTGCTGGGCGTACTGCGTTGCGGCGTCGGCGCGGGTGGCGTCGGCGGCCAGCAGCTCGTCGATGAGCTGGTGGCAGAACTCACGGGTCCACGGCTCGAGCTCGGCGATGGCCTTCGGACCGAACGGCGGGAGCAGGAGGCGCCGTGCCGGCTTGTGGAAGGGCGGGTCCGAGGTAATGGGCGGGGCATAGCCCATGGGACGGGGAATGTCGGGCTTGAACGGCGACACGATCACGCCCTGCGACGTGTAGTTCTCGGTGTCGTGAGCGATCGCGTGGATGTCCTCGTGGCGCGTTGGCAGATAGGTGCCGCCGAACGCGTCGGAGTGAGCGACCGGGCACCGTTCGCGCAGCTCGTCCCAGATCTCGGGCGCCGCAGCGGCGTACTCCGGTCGGGTGTGGTCGAACTCGGTCGCCCAATCGGTGATCGGGGCCGGTCCCTGCTGCACGTCCGTCATCTTTGCTCCCACGTTCTCCGGATCGAATGATCCGATGAGACGAATTCGCCTTCAGTGTCTCAAGTCGGCAGCCCGGTGCCCACCGGAAGGTCTCGTGACATACGGCACAGGCGACTCGTGACCCGACCCCGAACGCGCCAGCGGCGCCCCGGAGGGCGCCGCTGAACTGCGTTGATGACGTCTCGTCCGACTGAGAAGTCGTCTGCGTCGTCTGGTCCGACTTCTAGAAATCGTCCGAACCTTCTGGTCCGACTTAGAAGTCGTCCGAACCTTCTGGTCCGACTTAGAAGTCGTCCATGCCCGGCATGCCACCGCCACCATTGGACGGGGCCTCGACCACGACGGCCTCGGTCGTCAGGAACAGCGCAGCGATCGAGCCGGCGTTCTGCAGTGCCGACAGGGTCACCTTGGCGGCGTCGATGACACCGGCCTCGACCAGGTCGACGTACTCGCCGGTGGCGGCGTTGAGGCCGTGGGCACCCTCGAGCTGGCTGACCTTGTCGACGATGACACCACCCTCGAGACCGGCGTTCTCGGCGATCTGCTTGAGCGGGGTGGCCAGGGCACGAGCGATCAGGCGAGCGCCGGTGGCCTCGTCGCCCGACAGCTGCTCGGCAGCGGCCTCGACGGCGGGACGGGCACGCAGCAGCGACACGCCGCCGCCGGGCACGACGCCGGCCTCGAGGGCGGCCTTCGTGGTCGACACCGCGTCTTCGATGCGGTGCTTCTTCTCCTTGAGCTCCACCTCGGTGGCAGCGCCGACCTTGAGGACGGCCACGCCGCCCGACAGCTTGGCGAGGCGCTCCTGGAGCTTCTCACGGTCGTAGTCGGAGTCGGTGTTCTCGATCTCGGCCTTGATCTGGGCGATGCGGCCCTGAACGTCCATGTCGGCGCCGGCACCCTCGATGATGGTGGTCTCGTCCTTGGTGACGACGACGCGGCGAGCGTTGCCGAGCAGGTCGAGGGTCACGTTCTCGAGCTTGAGGCCGACGTCCTCGGTGACGACCTGGCCGCCGGTGAGGATGGCCATGTCCTGCAGCATCGCCTTACGACGATCACCGAAGCCCGGAGCCTTGATCGACACGGAGCGGAAGGTGCCGCGGATCTTGTTCACGACGAGCGTGGCCAGGGCCTCGCCCTCGACGTCCTCGGCGATGATGACGAGCGGCT
>JAHDHM010000005.1:14787-30358 GCA_020631315.1 Acidimicrobiales bacterium | reverse complement strand
GTCGACGGTGGTCGACCCGCCCCGGGCAGCCTGGACCACGGCGCTCGGGCCCTCGACCGAGGCGGTGTCCCGGCCGTCGCTGAACACCACGACGCTGCGAACGGCGGCGGCCTCTGCTGCAGCAGTGGTGGCTGCGAGGGCGGCGCCGTCGAAGAGACTGGTCTCACCGCCGGGTTCGAGGGTCGCGAGCGCGGCGCGGACCTCGGCGAGCTCCGGCGTCGGCGGTACCAACAGCTCGGCGGTGGCGCCGAACCGGACCAGCCCGACTCGTGATCCCTCGGGCAGGCCGCTGATGAACGCGTCGGCTGCGGCCACCGCCTGTTCGAGCACACCACCGCCTGTCGAGCCGGACACGTCGACGGCGAGGACCACGACGACCTCGTCGCCGCCGAGTCGTTCGACGTCGGCGGCCACGTAGGAACCGTCGACGATCACCCCGACGGCGTCCACGTCGAGCCGGGTGCCGGCGACCTCGGGCGGCACGACCACGTCGAGCACGACACCACCGTCAGGCGCGGCGTCGATCTCCACCTCGACGGCGGGCGTCGTGTTCTGCGGGATCGGGCTCTCCTGACCCGCAGCCGGACCGGCCGCGGCGATCGCGAGCATCGAGGCCACGATCAGCAGACCGAGGAGCGCCTCGAGCACCTTCAGCGACATCGGGCGGGGCATCAGCGCAGCGCTCCCATGCGGCGCCACTGGTTGACGACGTCAGCGCCGTCGTCGGCCGCACCGGCAGGCACCTTGCCCGAACGGAACAGCTCCGCCCGCAGGGCGATGCCCTCGTCGGCGAGTCGATCACCGAAGTGGGGTCGCAGCCCGGTGGCCTCGAGGTCACCGAGGAACTTGCCGTCCTCGTCGACCCCGGCACTCATGTCGAACTCGAACAGATCGGTGAGGGTGATGATGTCGCCTTCCAGACCGTTGACCTCCGAGATCTTCACGATGCGACGGGTGCCGTCACGGAGTCGGCCGATCTGGACGATGAGGTCGAGCGCCGAGGCGATCTGCTCACGTATGGCTCGGACCGGCAGCTCGATGCCGCTCATCAGCACCATGGTCTCGAGACGACTGATCGCGTCGCGAGGCGTGTTGGCGTGGAGTGTCGACAGGGAACCCTCGTGGCCCGTGTTCATGGCCTGCAACATGTCGAGGGCCTCGCCCGAACGGACCTCGCCGACGATGATGCGATCAGGGCGCATACGCAGCGAGTTGCGGACGAGGTCACGAATCGTGATCGCACCCTTGCCCTCGATGTTCGGTGGCCGGCTCTCCAAGCGGACCACGTGGCGCTGACGCAGGCGCAGCTCGACCGCGTCCTCCACCGTGACGATGCGTTCGCCCTCGGGGATGAACGACGACACGATGTTCAGCAGCGTCGTCTTGCCGCTGCCGGTGCCGCCGCTGACGAGGATGTTGAGCTTGCCCCGGACGCAGGCGTCGAGGAAGTCCGCGACCTCACGACTGATCGAACCGTTCGCGATCAGATCGTCGACGGTCAGCCCGCGCTTCGCGAACTTTCGGATGGTGAGCGACGGTCCGTCGACGGCCAGCGGCGGGACGATGGCGTTGACACGGCTGCCGTCGGGCAGGCGGGCATCGACCATCGGCGAGCTCTCGTCGACTCGACGTCCGACACGGCTGACGATGCGCTCGATGACCCGGCGCAGATGATCGTCGCTGACGTAGCGCTCCTCGGTCTCGGTCAGCTTGCCGCTGCGCTCCACGAAGATGCGTGCCGTGCCGTTGACCATGATCTCGGTGACGCTCTCGTCGGCGAGGAGACCGTCGATCGGGCCGTGACCGAGCACGTCGTCACACAGCTGGTCGACGAGCTTGGTGCGCTCCTCGGGCGTCAGAGCGGAGGCTTCGGTGGCCAGGACGGACTCGAGCTCCTGTCCGACCATCTCCTTCAGCTCGACGTCGGTCAGCTCCGCATCGAACAGACGAGTACCCAGACGGTCGAACAGCACTCGTTGGGCCCGTGACTTGATGGCGGCGAACGGGTCGACGGAGACCTGCGGAACCGTCGGTCCGACCTCGGCACGGCCGAACGTCGGGGTTGCGTCTTCAGGCTGCTGGACCGCCTTCATGCGGTCGGCGAGGCTCATCGTCCACTCCTCATCTGACCCCCGCGGAGGGAGAAGCCGCGGCTGCGGCGGCTCTCGGGTTCTGCGACGACGAACCGGTTGGCGAAGTCGGCGATCCGACGGGCGGCCGTGGAGCGAGGATCCGTCTCCATGATCGGCGCCCCCTGGTTCATGGCCAGCGTCATGGCCTTCGAGTCCGGCACCGCCAGATCTATGGACAGACCGACGGCCTCGCTGACGTCGTCGGCCGTCAGTGCGACCTTGGCGTCGCACCGGTTGAGCACGTAGTGCCAGCCCTGCTGATCGAGACCGATGGCGCGCAGCGCATCGACGGTCTTCTGCAGCGCCCGCACCGACGGGATGTCGGTCGAACTCATCAGCAGCAGGTCGGTGGCGTGGTCCATGGCGACCAGTGCTGCGTCGTCGATCCCGCCCGCGGTGTCGACCACGACGTAGCGGAACTGGGATGCGAGCAGGTCGATGACCCGGCCGAGCATGCCGGGGGCGAGGTCCTCGGCCTCGGCCGGACGGGCCGGCGCACACAGAGCGAAGACGCCGGACGGGTGCGGCGTGAGGAACGCCTTGACCGAAGTCTCGTCGACCTTGTCGCCGGCACGTGCGAGGTCGGCGATCGTGCACTCGGGCTTCAGACGAAGCGCGTACTCGACGTCGCCGAACTGGAGGTCGAAGTCCACGAGCGCGACCTGCCCCGGAGCCGCCGCCGCGAGCGCGACGGCGATGTTGGCGGCGACGGTGGTCTTGCCCGTGCCGCCCTTCGCCGACACGACGGCCAGAACCCGACGATCCGGTCCGGCGTCGGGCATGAGCAGCTTCATCCGTCGAGCCGCGGCGTCGAGCGCGTCGGCCACGGCGATCACGAGGTCCTGCGGCGGACCCGCCGGATCGACGATCGCTCGGACGCCGAGGGCCATGGCCTGGCGCATCGACGCACCCTCGGGCAGCCCGTCGAGCACCGGTGACGCCAACGGACGTGCGACGTCGATGGAGGTGAGCAGGTCGAGAGCAGCGTCGGCGTCGAGGTCCTCGCAGGCGATGACGGCCAGCGCTCGGTCGTCGGGGATCTGCGCCATCACGTCTCGAACGTCGTGGATGTCACGGCACTCGAGGACCGTGTGGTCGTCGCCGGACTGGCCGAGAATCGCCTCGTGTCGGGCCCGGGTGGAGGGATCGTTGGTGACCGAGATGGTCATCCGAGTTCCGGCAGCTGCAGTCATGACGCACCTCCGCCGTAGATGGAGCCCCGGGTCCAGACCTCGGTGTCGGCGAGGTCGAGCGTCCCGGTCTGTCGTCCGAGCCAGACGGTGCCGTGTTCGGCGGTGAACACGATGCGCTCGGCCTCCGAGGGCGGCACGGCGAGAGAGATCAGCAGGTTGCCGGACGGGGCGAGCGCCCGACGCTCGGCGAGCTCGGCGTCCTCTTCGACGACAGCGAGCTCCTCGACCTGGACGTTCGTGACCAGCACCCCCTCGAGGATCAGGTTCGTGGCGTTCGGCGTCTTGGTGTCGGCCGGTACGAGGATGCCGTCGATCTCGACGAGCGGGTCACCCTCGGGAGTCTGCGACACGGGAGCGCCGCCGAGCTCGAAGGGCTCGAACGAGGCGAAGAACACGACCTCGTCGCCGGGGAAGAGCGTGCCGCCGACCGCGCGCTGTGGCGTCAAGGACACGGTCACCTCGACGGTGCCGGGTGGCAGGTCGATGCGGGCCCGACTGAGCAGGTCGGGTTCGACGAAGCGTGACCGCAGGATCTGCTCGCCGGGGAGCAGCTCGACCGCGGTCACGAGCCCGTCGAGGGCGACCAGGTCGACGATGGCCTCTTCGGCCCTCACCTTCACCGGCACGGATTCGACCCGCACCGATGCGGCGACGAGCTCGGCGGGCGTCCCGGGAGCGATGGCCTCGCTCACGACGATGACGTCGACCCGCTCCTCGCCTGCCACGGCCCTGGCTTCAGCGTCCTGGATGAACAGCACGACCAGCACCGTGCCGAAGCCGGCCATCAGGAGTGCGCCGACGATCCCCAACAGTCTTCTCTTCACGTTCCGCCCTTTCAGGGGTCACACGACCCGTTGCCTTCGACCGCACACAGATCGACCACCCGGATTCCGGTGTCGATGCCGGACCCACAGCACCGGCCCGCCGCCACGCCACTGCGGAACTGGAGATCGAGGAAGCGATCCCCTTCCGCTCCGTTGGACTTGAAGTCCACGATCACGACGGTGACGAAGCCGATGATCCGGAACTCGGCGTTCGAACCGCCGAGCTGGTTGTAGTCGTCGAACACCGGGAGCTGGATCTCCTTGCCGACGACCGCGCTGATGGGCAGGCTCTGGGAGAACGCACCGGTGTCTCCTTCGAACCAGCCGGGTTCGACCTCTCCCGGGTAGCCGTTCTCGACCCAGTCCTGGGTGTCGGAGTTCGAGTTGGCGCCGCCGTCGAAGTCGATGACCCCCCAGTTGCCAGGGGCAGGGCCGCCACAGTCCTCCACCGCGTCCTTCGAGTAGACGACGTTGAAGATCTCGGTGGTGGAGAGCCCCGAGTCGAGCCATGCGCGAAACGCCGGCGACTCGTTGCACAGCGCGAACGGCCGAAGCCCGTTGAGCGCGGCAGGCATGCCCCACATCGCCGACGCCGACCCGGTGACCGTGGTCCTCTCCCGGCCGAGGGCTTGCGCGATGAAGTGCTCGACCTCCACCTCGGCGTCGACGGTGACGACGCCGAAGGTGGAGGATCCCGAGATCGCACACGAGGTCATGGATGCGTCGGGGGCGTTCGAGGTGACGTAGGCGCCGGCGACCGAGACACAGCCGTCGCCCCCTTCGGCGCCCGTTGCCGCGGCCGCGAGAGCGGCGGCGTCGACGGCACCGACAAGTTGGCGACGGTTCTGCCAGATGTCACCGGCGTCGATCACGATCGCCGCAGCACCCATGAGCACGGTCATCACCGCGGCCAACATGGCGGCTGCAGCACCGTGCTCGTCCCGGGCGCGACGGTCGCAGGGGCCGCACCAGCCGAAGAGGTGTCGAGCTCGTGCCTGGCGTCGCGCCCCCGTGGGGAGCGGTCGTCTCAGCGTTCGCATCGAAAGTCACCTCGGCCGGAGAGCGACACGGTCCGACTCCCGACGAACGGGATGTCGATCAACGTGTCGGCGACGACGGTCACGACCACGCGCTCCCCCGGGCAGGACACCTCGACCGTGCAGGTCGAGGTGATGTCCAACCCCTGGAGGGCCTCGTCGGCCCGGGCACACTCGGCACCCGGGACGACGGCGCCGACTCGGGCTGCCTCACGCGCTGCGGCGTGGACGCCCTGGAGTCGGTTGAACGCCAGACCGAACGAGATGATCCCGTAGAAGAGCATCACCAGCACCGGGAGCACGAGCGCCAGCTCGAGCGCCACGGCACCGTCCTCGTCTCGGCGAGTCGTTCGGCGGGAGAGCACGTGGCGTGCTGATCAGAGGACGGAGTCGAACAGTGCGCCGATGCGGCCGCCGAGTGCGGCGGCGGCGACGGCGATGACCACGGCGATGCCGGCGATGATGACGCCATACTCGGCGGCGACGCCGCCGACCTCGTCCTGATCGAGTTCGTTCAGACGGCGGATGAGTGCGATGAACATGGAAGTCTCCTGTGCGTGTTCCTCGGACGGCTCCTACCGCCATCCGTGCACAGGTGATCGATCACTTCGTGACGAACCTTGACAACTTTTCGTCATGAATTTGAAATATTCGTCGTCACGCCGTCACGATTGCCCACCCGACGGGGTGCTACTCCCAGCGATCGGCAGTGAGCTCGAGGTAGCGACCGCGGGCGGTCGCGGGCGTGAACGGACGGCCCTCGAGCCGGAGTCCGTCGGCGTTGAGCCGCTCGGAGATCTCCCACCACGGCATCACCCCGCCGTCACCGAGACCCACGAGGCGATCGTTCGCCGCAGCGATGGCCGCGGCGCGGCGCGCAGCTCGGTCGGCCTGTTCCTGCGCGGCCCGCTCGTCGGCGAGCCGATCGGCCACGCCCGTGGTCTGGAAGCAGACGCGGCAGTAACCGGACCACCAGGCCCGGTCCTCACAGTGGGGATTTCTGCAGATCGCCATGTCCGGACACATCCTGCCGTCACCACAGCCCGAAGCGGCGCGTGGTGCGGCGTTCGGTACCGGTCGACCGACCGGATGACGGCAGTAGCGTTGCACCGTGCCGCAACAGATGATCCGCACCCTCGCCGCGCTCGGCGTCGCCGCCTTCGGCACGACCCTGCCATGGGTCAGAGTCGACGACACCCTGTTTCCGGGCAGCGCGCTCGCCGGCGACTGGATGATGGTGACCTGTCTCTTCGCCGGCGGGATGCTCGCCTACTGGGACCGGTCGGGACGGATCGTCCCCGAGCGTCTGCTCGTCGCCCGCGTGGCCGCTGGTCTCGGTGCCCTGCTGCTCGCCAACGACCTGTGGGACATCCTGCGCGTCGACCGAGCGAACCTGCAGTGGGGTTGGTGGGTGTCGGCTGCCGGAATGGTCGCAGCGTTGACGTTGATGGCCCAGCTCCGTCGCACCTGAAGCTCAGGGGCGGGCGAACACCGTGTAGGGCTCGATCGACGTGGCCTTGGTCAGGTGCAGCGGTCGGTCCACGCCGTCGAGATCGACCGACAGCTTCCAACGCAGATCCGTGGTGCTCTCGACCTCGGCGATCAGCGAGCCCAGGGTGCGGTTGGCCAGACGAAGCCCGTTGCCGTCGACCAGCGTCGAGCGGAACGCATCACCGCTGGTGAAGTGCCGGACTCGGGTCGCCACCGACGAACGGGTCTTGAACCCGCGTGGCGACATCCACAACGCCTGCTTGTTGAAGCAGTTGAGGACGAGGCGGCCACCAGGCCGCAACACACGGGCCGTTTCCGTCAGCGCAGATCGCCGGTCCGACGGTTCGGTCAGGTAGTCGAGTCCGTGGAAACCGACGAACGCGATGTCGAACGAATCGTCGCCCATCGGCAGCGACATCAGGTCGCCGACGGCGAGAGCGATCGACGTTCGATCGGGGTGGGCAGCGAACTCGGTGACCGAGCCGGCACTGATGTCGATCGAGGTGACCACCGCACCTGCGTCGCGAAGGCGCCGAGCGGTACGTCCGACCGCGCCCGTCCCGACGTCGAGCGCCTCGTCGCCGGCCTCGACGAATCGATCGAGGATCAGCCGCTCGGCGGCGAAGTGCGGTTCGTGCCGGTAGACGTGCGCACGTGGGTCGACTGCCATGATCAACGATCCTCTGCTGCGACCGGGCGAATGGGGCGGCCGACGAGGGGATCGGCGTGATGCGCCCGCTCGAACCATTCGGCAGCATCGACGTCGAGGCCGGTGCGGCGCATCGACACCTTGATCCGGTGGACACCGGTCACGTCGTGTTCGGCGAGCCGGCCCGCGAGTTCGTGTGCCTTCTCGAGGACTTCGTCGTCCCCGACCACCTGATGTGCGAGACCGAGCTCGACGAGCTTCGGTCCGGTCAGCCGGTCGCCGATGAGCGCGACACGCGCGGCGATCGCCTCGGAGTGGCGAAGGCGGAGCCACGCCATGTTCATCGGAGCCGCCATGCCCTGCTGCACCTCGCCGACCTGCACCCACGCCGTTTCGCCGGCGATGAGGAAGTCCGCAGCGTTGGCGAGGGAAGCGCCGCCGTTGATGGCGTACCGCTCCAGGGCAACGATCAGGATCTTGTCGCAGTCGAACAGCGCTCGGTGCGCCCGTCGCCATTCGTGACCGAACCGCGGCACCCAGTCGGGCTGCGGGTCGGCGTTGAACTCCTGCAGATCGAGGCCAGAACAGAACGCGCCACCCGCGCCCGAGAGCACGACGACCGATGCGGCATCGTCGCGGTTGATCGCTTCGATCGCGTCCGCGAACTCCGTGGCCAACGGACCGGTCAGTGAGTTCCGCCGCGCCGGGCGGTTCAGCGTGACGTGGACGACGCGGCCATCGTGAGAACGGTCGACGAGCACCAGGGGTTCGATCTGCACGTCGAGAGTCTCGCGCCGTCCGGCAACGATCGTCGCACGCGTCCGTCCGGAGCTACGCGGTCGGCCGACAGGTCGGATAGACCAGTCACATGGCACCGTCCAAGTCCCTCGCCTCGATCGCCGTCATCCTCCTGCTCGCTGTCGGGCTCGCCGCTGCGGGCGGGACGAACAGCGTCGATGCGGGACCGCTCACGCTCTTCGCGCTCTGCGGGTTGATCGCCTTCGTCGTGAACTGGTTGGTGTACGTCCCCTCCCAGTTGGCCCAGACGGAGCACTACTTCGACCTCACCGGCTCACTCACCTACATCACCGTCGCCGCCGTCGGCCTGCTGGCGAGTGACACCCGCGACGCCCGCTCGGTCCTCGTCGCGGTCCTCGTGTGGATCTGGGCCGCCCGTCTCGGATCGTTCCTGTTCCTGCGCATCCGCAGAGACGGCAAAGACGGGCGTTTCGACCGGATCAAGACCAACCCGCTGCAGTTCCTCATGACGTGGACCCTGCAGGGCCTGTGGGTGTTCCTGACCTTGGCTGCCGGTCTCGTCGCGCTCACGACCGACGCGCCGAAGGACTTCGACGCACTGGCGATCGTCGGCCTCGTCGTCTGGGTGGCCGGCTTCGCGATCGAGGTCGCCGCCGACCGTCAGAAGTCGGCGTTTCGAGCTGACCCTGCCAACCAGGGCAAGTTCATCACCGTCGGGTTGTGGGCCTGGTCACGCCACCCCAACTACTTCGGTGAGATCACGCTGTGGACCGGCATCGCGTTGATCGCTCTGCCGGTGATGGACGGATGGCAGTACGTCACGTTGATCTCGCCGGTCTTCGTGTTCGTGCTGCTCACCCGGATCAGCGGCATCCCGATGCTCACGCGCCGTTCGCTGAAGCGGTGGGGTGACGATCCCGAGTTCATGGCCTACTTCGAGTCGACCCCGGCACTCGTCCCCCGCCCGCCCAAGAAGCGCTGAGCGGCGCAGCGTCTTCTCGTCAGAGCTGGGTGCCGAACCAGTCGAGGAACAAGGCGTTGTACTCCTCGTCGGAGATGTCGTCGCCCATCTCGATGAAGGCCTCGGACGGCATCTTGAACCGGGCGGCGAACATGCCCTCTGCGTCCGGGCCGACCGGCCAACGCAGCTGGTAGTCCTCGGTCGACGCAGCCTCGAGGATCGTCTCGGCGACCACCTCGGGCTGCACCGCCCTCGCGAATCCGGCCATGAAGATCTTGCCGTTGCGTCGCATGACGGGCTGGTACGGCGACTCCTTGTCGTAGCGGGTCTGCTCGGCGGAGTTCTCGAAGATGTTGGTCATGATGACGCCGGGTTCGACGTTCACGACCCTGATGCCGAAGCGACGCACCTCGTGGGCGAGCGCCTCCCCAGCACACTCCAGGGCCCACTTCGACGCGGAGTACGGGATCTGGTTCGGCGTGGGAATGAGGCCGACCGCCGAGGTGATGTTCACGATGCAACCCGTCGTGCGTTCGCGCATCGAGGGCAGTACGGCCTGGATGCAGCGGATCGCACCGAAGTAGTTGGTCTCGAACATCTGGCGATGCTCGTCCTCGGGAGTGAGCTCGAGTGGCGATGCGCCGCCGATGCCTGCGTTGTTGACCAGCAGGTCGACGTCGCCGATCGATGCGAAGGCCGCATCGCACGAGGCCTGGTCGGTGATGTCGAGTTGGACGACGTGGACCGGCAGCGACTCGGCGGCCGCTGCTTCCTCCAGCGGACCTGATTTCGCGAGGTTGCGCATGCCGGCGTGCACGGTGAACCCGTTGCGGGCCAGATGGAGCGCCGTGGCGAAGCCGATACCCGTGCTCGTGCCGGTGACGACGGCGACGCCGCCAGTGACGCTGGTGCTGGATCCGGACATCTCTCCCCCTCGGACGTGGTGGCTCGAAGCTAGCGGGACGCCCGTCGGCGTGATGGACTCGGGCCATGCCGCAGCTCGCCGTCCACGAAGCCGAAACCGTCGATTGGGATGCCGTCGACCGCGATGTCGCCGACGACGGTGGGGCGATCGTGCGAGGCCTGTTCGATGCAGCGACGATCGAACGCTTCGCCGCCGAGGTCGACGAACACATCGCCTCGGGCGACACGGTCGGCCTGCCCGACACCGGCGACGCCGGCTACGACCGCTTCCTGGGGCATCGCACCCGCCGCCTGCACGGATTGTTGAACGTGGCGCCGTCGTCCGAGGCGATGATCGCCGACGAGCGTGTCGTCGCCTGGGCCGACCGCACGATCACCTCCGGCGGAATGCAGCTCAACGCTGCGGAGTACATCGAGATCGGGGCCGGCGAACCGGCCCAGTTCCCGCACCGTGACACCGATTCGTGGCCGACCCTCGCGGACCACGACCCGATCATCGTCAACGCGATCGTGGCGATCGACGAGACCACCCTCGACAACGGCGCGACCTGGATCGCTCCGGGAAGCCACCGCTGGGATCGCGACCGCAGGGTCGTCGACCGCGAATGGACTCGGGCGACGCTGGCACCAGGCGACGCCGTCATGTTCCGTGGCGACGTGGTGCACCGCGGCGGGGCGAACGACACGGACCGGCGTCGCCGGGTCGTGTCGCTGTCCTACTGCGCTGACTGGCTGCGGACGGTCGAGAACAACTACCTCAACGTCGAGCGGAGCCAGGTCGCGTCGGCGTCACCGCTGGTCCAGCGGTTGTTGGGGTACACGCCGGCGCGCAGCCCGTCCGGCGGACTCATCGGACTCCAGCACGGCGAGGATCCGACGACCCTGCTCTGAACCGCGGAGCTATCCCAGGGTGAACAATGCCGCCACCCGTTCTCCGAACGCGCTGACGGCGACGAGGATCGCTGCAGCGACTCCCGACGCGATCATCACGTACTCCGCTGACACGGATCCTGTCTCGTTCGCACCCCGCCGTGGAACGGCATCGACACACGATTGCCTTCTCACACCGGCAGTGATCGGCGGATCGGGCCGTTCGCTTGAGCGCGAGTCGGAGACGGTTCGACGGGCGTCGGCACCCGCCTTCGGGATACGGTCGGCTCGGGTACTCGTCAGGGGGAGGAACGACGTGGCCTATCCAGGGGAGATCGCGCGAACGCGGCCGGATCATCCGGCGGTCGTGATGGCCGGATCAGGGGCGACGCAGAGTTACGGCGAGCTCGACGAGCGGTCGAACCAGCTCGCCCAGCTGTGCCGGGCTCACGGCCTCGAGCCAGGCGATCACATCGCCGTGTTCATGGAGAACCAGCTCCACTACATGGAGGTCGTGTGGGCCGCGCTACGCAGCGGGCTCTACGTGACGGCGATCAACAGCTACCTGTCGGCACCTGAGGTCGCCTACATCGTCGAGGATTCCGAGAGCCAGGTGGTCGTGACCTCGACCGCCCGACTCGACATCGCCGACGCCATCGACCGGGCCACGACACCGAGCGCGACCCGCTGGCTCGTCGTGGGCGACGACGAGCGGGTCGACGGCGACCGTTGGGAGTCCTACGAGACCGCCATCGCCGAGCACCCGACGACGCCGGTCGACGACGCTCGTCCGGGACAGGCGATGTTGTACTCGTCGGGCACCACCGGCCGCCCCAAGGGGATCAAGCGGCCGCTGCCTGAGCACGCACTCGACGAGCTCGACGTGCGGATGACGAGCTACACCATCCCGGCGTACCAGTACTCCGAGGACATGATCTACCTGTCCCCGGCGCCGATGTATCACGCCGCCCCGCTGGCGTTCTCGACCGCGGTGCACCGCGTCGGCGGGACGCTGGTCATCCTGGAGAAGTTCGATCCGGTCGGTTGCCTGCGCGCCATGCAGGACCATCACGTCACCCACGCCCAGTTCGTTCCGACGATGTTCGTGCGCATGCTGAAGCTCGACGAGCAGGAGCGCTCGAGCTTCGACCTGTCCGCGCTGCGGGTCGCCTTTCATGCGGCGGCACCCTGCCCCGTGGACGTGAAGCGTCAGATGATCGAGTGGTGGGGACCGCTCATCTCGGAGTACTACGCCGGTACGGAGGGCAACGGCGCGACGTTCATCGACAGCGAGCAGTGGCTGCGCAAGCCCGGCTCGGTCGGGCGCATCATGCGAGGCAACCTGCACATCGTCGGACCCGACGGCGAGGACCTGCCACCCGGCGAGATCGGCGGCGTGTACTTCAGCGGTGCAGGGCACTTCGAATACCACAACGCCCCAGAGAAGACGGCCGATGCGTCACTCCCCGGAGGCCGCACGACACTCGGCGACGTGGGCTACGTCGACGAGGACGGCTACCTGTTCCTCACCGACCGCAAGGCCCACATGATCATCTCGGGTGGGGTGAACATCTACCCCCAAGAGGTGGAGGACTGCCTGATCGGGCACCCGTCGGTCGCCGACGTCGCCGTGTTCGGTGTGCCGGACCAGGACATGGGCGAACAGGTCAAGGCCGTGGTGCAGCCGATCCCCGGCGTCGACGGAAGCGACGAGCTCGCGGCCGACCTGATCGCCTACGCCCGTGAGCACATCGCCCACTTCAAGTGCCCGAAGTCGGTCGACTTCGAAGCCGAGCTGCCCCGCCTGCCCACCGGCAAGCTCTACAAGCGGCTGCTGCGCGACCGCTACTGGGGCAAGACCGACAGCACGATCGTCTAGCTGCCACTCGCTCGCTCAGCCCTCAAGCTGTTCGAGGCGGACCTTCATCTTCTGCATGCCGCCGATCCAGCGCTCCGGATCTGTCGCCTTGCGCTGCATGTAGGTCGAGACCTGCTCGTGGGGCAGCAGCAGGAACCGCTCGTCGCGGATCGTGTCGACGACCATGTCGGCGACCACCTCGGGCAGCAGGACTCCATCGACGGCGGCTTGGTTGCCCTCGTCCCAGACGGACAGATCGTCGCCGATGATGTTCGTGCGGACCGCCTGCGGGCACAGGACCGAAACCCTCACGCCGTTGGGCCCGTGGTTGATCGCGAGCCACTCCGCGAACGCCACCGCCGCTGCCTTCGACACCGCGTACGGACCTGAGTCGATCTGGGTCAGCAGCCCGGCGGCCGACGCGGTGCTGAACAGGTAGCCCTCACCACGTGCCTCCATCGACGGCACCAGTGCGCGTGCTGCGTGGAGGTGCGACGTGAAGTGCACGTCCATCATCTTCTGCCAGTCCTCGGGGGTGAGGTCGAGGCCACCTCGGTGGCCGTAGCCCGCATTCGAGAAGAAGACGTCGATCGGGCCGTGCTCGTCCTCGATGCGTCGGCACAGCGCTTCGATGGCGTCACCGTCACTGACGTCGAGGGCCACGCCGATCGCCTGGTCACCGATGTCCGCGGCGACGGCCTGCGCCTTCGCCTCGTCGAGATCCGTGACGACGACCAGGCGCACCCCCTCACGAGCGAACGCCTTGGCGGTGTCGCGTCCGATGCCGCTCCCGGCACCGGTGATGACCGTGATGCGATCCTTCAGTTCCACTGCTGATCTCCCCCGAGTCGGTCTGTGTCATCCGCGATCACGGACGCCATGCGCTCGGGTCGGACCCTACCGCTGCGTCTGTGGACGTCCTTCACGCGACACTCGTGTCCATGGGGCGACAGCGATGGGCGGCGAGACTCCTCGTCGTCGCCATGACGGCGATGGCGTGGATCGCGATCGGAACAGCACCCGCTGCGGCGTGCTCGTGCGTGGAGCTCACGGTGGCCGCAGCGATGGACCGCGGCGACCCGATGTTCGTCGGCGAGTTGCTCAACGATCCGCGTGTGGCCGACGAGGAGCTGTTGGTCCCGTTCCGCTTCCGAGTCGACGGCTGGCTCCTCGGCCCGCACACCGCAGACGAGGTGGTCATCGCCTCGGAGTCCAGCGGTTCCGTGTGCGGATTCGACCATCAGCCGGGCGCCCAGCTCGCAGTGGTGTTCCACGAAACCGACGACGGCCTGTTGCGTGGCGGCAACTGCGAGAGCATGTCGGCGAGCGCTGCACGAAGCCAGGCCGCGGCACTCGGGCTGAAGGAGACGGCTCCGGTGGCCGGAGTCATCGGCGACTTCGACGACCCCGGCGACGGAAGGGGCGCAGGAACGCTTCTGTTGGTCACGCTCGCCGTCGTGGCGGCCGGCGGACTCGGAGTCGCAGCCTTCCGAGGTGGAAGACTGCGACCATGAGCGGCACCGACGTCACGAACGATCCACTGACCCACGAGACCGTCGAGCTGTTGCAGGCGATGATCCGCAACAAGTGCGTCAACGACGGCACGCCTGCGTCAGGTGAGGAGTTCCGCAACGTCGACCTGCTCCGCAGCTTCCTCGAGGGGCCGGGCGTCGAGTTCCAGACCTACGAGCCGACTCCGGGGCGTGAGTCGCTCGTCGTGCGGATCGAGGGAACCGACCCCGATGCACCGTCGGTGTGCTGGATGGGCCACACCGACGTGGTGCCCGTCTCGCCGGACGGTTGGACCCGTGACCCGTTCGGCGGCGAGCTCGTCGACGGTGAGGTGTGGGGTCGAGGCGCCGTCGACATGTTGAACCTCACGTCGTCGATGGCCGTCGCCTTCCGTCACCTGGTGCGCTCGGACTTCCGCCCCAAGGGTGACCTCATCTACTTCGCGGTGGCCGACGAGGAGGCCGGCGGCACGCACGGCGCCGGTTGGTTCGCGAAGAACGACTACGACCCGATCGCAGCGGACTACGTGCTCACCGAATCCGGCGGCATCCCCCTCGACGGTCCCGAGCCGCGCCTGCTGATGACCGTGGCCGAGAAGGGCATCGCCTGGCGACGACTCAAGATCCACGGCACACCGGGACACGGATCTCGCCCGTTCAAGGCCGACAACGCCATCGTCACCGCCTCAGAGGTGGTGCGCCGTCTCGTCGACTACCGCCCGAACCCGGTGCTCACCGAGACCTGGGCCGGTCAGATCGAGGCCATGGGTTTCGAGGGCGAGATGCGTGCTGCGCTGCTCGACCCGGCGCGGGTCTTCGACGCGATCGACTCGATCGAGAGCGTCGGCATCGCAGCGCGTCTCCACGCCTGCACCCACACGACCTTCTCGCCGAACATCGTCCACGGCGGCACGAAGGCCAACACGATCCCCGACCACGTCGAACTCGACGTCGACATCCGCACCGTGCCCGGCGACACAGCGGACGCGGTCGACGCACATCTGCGTGCCGCACTCGGTGATCTGGCCGCACGGGTCGAGGTGGTCCGCATACACGACGACCCATCGACCAACTCGTCCATGGACACGCCGATGTGGTCGACCCTCGAGACCCTCGCCGGCGAGAAGTACCCCGGTGTCCGCCTGGTGCCGACGATGACCACCGGCGGCACCGACAGTCGCTTCTATCGAGACAAGGGCGCCATCGCGTACGGCGCCGGACTGCTCAGCGAACGAGTCACGTTCGAGGAGTTCGGCTCGCGCTTCCACGGCAACGACGAACGCATCGACGTGGAGTCGTTGGGCCTGACGACGAAGCTGTGGCTCGGTGTCGCGGAGCAGTTCTGGGACAACGCTGCGAGCT
>JAHDHM010000005.1:0-14687 GCA_020631315.1 Acidimicrobiales bacterium | reverse complement strand
CGGAACATCGGTCGGGCCAGCACGAGCATCGACCCGACGATCACACCGCCGAGCAACGGCACCCACTGCGGGCCCCAGATCTCGGCCACGAGGCCGCCGACCAACGCGCCGACCGGGCGGAGTCCCCACGCCACGAACAGGTAGGCCGTCATCATCCGTCCGAACACCTCGTCAGGCACGAGGCGTTGTCGGACGGTGCCGCTCACGACGTTCCACGCCGGGTCGGAGAGGCCGTTCACGATCACCGCGATGAACGCGACGACCGCGGTCGTCGACAGCCCGACCAGGAACGACGCGATGCAGAAGCAGACGATCGCGAAGCGCATGCTCGTCGAGTGGCTCGTGCGCGCGATGAAGCGAGCGACGAACAGCGACATGACCACCGAGGACAACGCGTCGGCGCTGAGCAACACGCCGTACGCCCTCTCATCGAGGCCGAATCGCTCGGTGATCAATACGACGTAGGTGGCGTTCAGCGACGAACCGACGAACGAGAACACACCCACGGCGATGACCAACGGGCGCAGCACGTCGTGGCCGAGCACGTAGCGCAGCCCGACGAGTGTCCTGCGGACGAGCGGCACGACCTCGTCACTCTGTTCGGCACGGAACGAGCCGCCCAGCCTCGCCAACAACCCGACGGCAAGGACCGCCGCTCCAGCCGCAGCCACGAACGGGAGCGACGAGTCGATCGTGAACAGCAGCGCACCGAGCGGAGGTCCGATGAACTGGTTGCTCACCCGTTGGCTCGCGATGAGGCGCGCATTGGCGACCTCGAGCCCATCGGGCGGGACCACCTCGCGCACCAACGCCGGGAGCCCGCCGTCGGTGAGCACCTCGCTCGATCCGAGAACGAACGCAGCGACCGCCAACCATGCGATCGAGACGGCATCTGCGGCAAGACCGGCAGCGACCGACCCGGCCACGAGCGCCCGGACCAGCTGCGCAGCCATCGCGATGCGACGCCGGTCGAGGCGGTCGATCAGCACGCCGGCCGGAAGTCCGATGATCAGAAACGGCAGATACTGGGCCGCGGCGACCGCCGCGACCAGGCGGGCATCGTCGGTGATGGAGATGGCCACGAGGGGCATGGCGACGAAGCTGAAGCCGTCGCCGAGGTTCGACGCGGTGAAGCTCGCCCACACCGTCCAGAACGCCGAGCTTCGTGGCGACGAAGCGTCGGCCGGCGCTCGGCCGTCAGCCACGGCGTTGTGAGCTGTCGACGGCCATGGCGGTCAGTCTGACAGCTGCGCCACTGCTCGTACCCGAGGTTCGGCGACAGCGCGGGTCGTACGCTGCGTGCCATGAAGATCGTCAGGGACGACGGACACCGCGAGCACCACGTCGCCGAACTCGACGGCGGCGAGATCATTCCCTCGTGGGAACACCCCGGTCGTGCTGACATCGTCGACCGGGTCCTCGACAGCGCAGCTTCGGGCATCCACGAATTCGTCGCGCCGGAGGCGCTCGACCGCGCGCTCCTCGAGCAGGTCCACGACGCGGGCTACGTGTCGTTCCTCGAGACGGCGTGGGACGAGTGGGTGGCCGCCGGCAACACCGCGCAGAACGCAATGCCCTACACGTGGCCGACTCGGCGCCTCCGGGCGCTGCAGCCGACGACCATTCAGGGCCGCCTCGGCTACTACAGCTTCGCTGCCGACTGCTCGATCGGCGCCGCCACCTGGCGAGCCGTGGTCGCAAGTGCCGCCGCAGCGCAAACTGCCGCAGACCTCGTGCTCGACGGCGAACGGGTCGTCTTCGCGCGGTGCCGTCCGCCCGGCCATCACGCCGCCACCGACCAGTTCGGTGGCTACTGCTACCTCAACAACGCCGCCATCGCGGCGCAGCGCCTTCGCAACGGCGGCCACGAGCGGGTGGCGATCCTCGACGTCGACTACCACCACGGCAACGGCACCCAGGAGATCTTCTGGGAGCGTGACGACGTCGTCTTCGGTTCGCTCCACGCCGACCCGATGGTCGAGTTCCCCTACTTCCTCGGGCACGCCGACGAGACCGGCGACGGTGCAGGAGCGGGGGCGAATCACAACCGCCCACTCCCCCACGGCACGGGCGCCGACGTCTGGTTCGTCACGCTCGACGGTCTCATCGACGACCTCGTCGACTCGGGACCGACAGCGCTCGTGGTGTCGCTCGGCGTCGACACCTTCCACGACGACCCGATCAGCAAGTTCCGTCTCGAGTCACACGACTTCGACGAGCTCGGTCGGCGACTGGACTCCATCGGGCTCCCCACCGTCATCGTCATGGAGGGTGGCTACGCAACCGAGGCCCTCGGCGACAACATCGGCCGCGTGCTCGACGGGTTCTCGACGTCGCCGAGCCGCTGACGGCTCCATCAGCCGGCCGTCGATACTCCTCGCAAGTACCGGCTGACCGGTCAGTAGCTTCGTCCGCCAGCCTCCGCAGGCTGCTCACTAGTTCGGACGGGCAGGACTCGAGATGTAGCCATCCGGGTTGTTCGCGGCCGTCGCCACTGCACCAGCACAACGTGGCACGGCATTGCCCGTCGCCGTCGGCTCCCAGCACCGCGAGTCAGCAGCGCCTGCCGCTGTCGACAGGCCGAGCGAGATCGACTGGTCGAGATCGACGGAGGCGGTGCTGCCGAGCTCGGCCGAGACCGACGCATCCCAGAGACTCCACGCCTCGATCGGTGGGAGGTCGTGCACGCCTTCACCGGTGAGGTCACCCCAGACCATGAACGCCACGAGGCGGCCCTCGGCGTCGAACAGCCACAGGTCGTCGTTCTCATTCAGCCCGGTGTTCGCCAGTCCGAGGTCGATGTTGTGTGCGCCGTGGTTGTTGTGGTTCGGGTACTGACCACGGGTCCAGATCGTCATCCGCTGCCCAGAGGCAAGCGGACGGTCGATGACCGTCTCGACGGGGTTCAACTCGTTGATCCCCGGCTCGTGATCGCCGAGGTACCAGCCGGTCATGTCGACCTCGTCCGCAGCGACGTTCAACAGTTCGACGAACTCGGTGTCCGACGTCGTCGGGCTCCGCCAGGCGACCTCCGTGAAGATGATCTCGCCGAAGTGTGGCGATCGCACGAACCGGCTCTCCGTCGCGACTTCGACCGGTACCGTCACCTGACCGCCGTTGCCGTCGTCGAGCACGACGTCCAACAGCGAATCCTGACCGGCGACACCGAAGTCGACGTCGTCCGCATCGAGAATCCGGATCTCGACGCGATCGTCGATGACGACGGCAGTGAACGCCGGCTCGGTGTCGTTGTCGAGATCCGGGTTTCCGAGGGCAGCGATCGACGCCGAGATCGTGTCGCCATCCGGGTCGGAGAAGGTGAAGCTGCCGAGGATCGTCGCCGCAGGACCCTCTTCGTCGGCGGTCATCGGATTGACGAAGCCGGCCGACGGATCCTCGTTGACGTCGGTGATCGACAGCACAGCGACCTGTTCGATCGTCGAGGTGGTGTCCGAGACCGTGTACGTGAATTCGAGGTCGTTCGGCAGGCCGCTCTCGAAGTCGAAGCGGAGTGGGTCGGTCACTTCGATCGTGCCGTCGGCATCGATCGCGAAGGGCAGCCCGGTGGTGAGCAGGTCGAACACGAGGTCGGCCTGCACGGTGTCTTGATCCGTCGCGGAGAGCTGCTGTGTGGTGGCGCCGAGCGGCGTGTTCTCCGGCACCGCAACGGTCGAGGTCTGTGGAACCGGCGCGTCGTCGAGATCGACGACCTGCACCGTGACGGTCGCCTCGGTGTCGCGTTCGCCATCGCTCACCACGACGGTCA
Source organism: Acidimicrobiales bacterium (assembly GCA_020631315.1). The sequence continues at coordinate 10,921 of JAHDHM010000005.1, read as the reverse complement.
GTTGGTAGGTGGCCTGCGCTTCATGGTCGACCGTCACTCCGGGGTCGACCATGAGCTCGCCGACACTCGAGACGGAGAACGGGGTACCCGTCGTCGTCGAGACGAAGGCCAGATCGCTCGCCGAGTGATCCGGATCCGATGCGGCCACGAACATCCCGGTACCGCCTTGACCGAGGTTCTCGTTCACCGAGATCGTCTGGTTCGCGACGATCGGTGCGTCGTTCGTCGGAACGACGGTGATCGCGATCACCCCGATCGCAGCGTTGCCGCCTGGGTCGGCAACCGAGTACGTGATGGTGTCCGTCGTCGACTCGCCACCGTCGTGGGTGTAGCGGAGCCGCAGGTCGCTGACGACCTCGGAGGTGCCGCGAGTGCCGCCGCTGATGATGTCGTCGACACCGAGCGCTCGACCCTCCGGATCACGGTGACGGCCCGAGACGTCGATGTCCACCGAGCCACCTTCGAGCACGGTCACTGCGAAGTCGGCGTCCTCGGGACCCTCGTCGACGTCGACGACGTTGACCGTGACGAGGAAGCTGATCGATGCACCGCCCGCATCCGCGGCGCGAGCCGTGAACTCGTACGACCGGACGGCTTCGAAGTCGATCGGGCCCGCAACGGTCACGGCACCCGACGTCGCTCCGACGGCGAAGGGGATGTCCGCCGCCGCGTCGAGGCTCCACGTCAGCGTGTCGCCATCGGGGTCGGATGCCTGCAACGTGCCCAACTCGACGGAGACCGCGGCACCTTCGGAGACCTCGAAGGTCTGAGCAGCTCCGGCAGGCGACTCGTTCGCGTTCGAGATCACGATCGTGTGGTCCTCGGTGAGGCTGAACTCGCCGTCGGTCACCGTGACGGTCATCGTGTAGCTGGCGACGCTCTCGTGGTCGAGTGCAGCGTCCTGCGCGACCGTCACCTGCCCCGCTGAGGTGAGCCCGAACGGCCCGTCGGTCCGCACGAGCGCGAACTCGAGTTCGGCTGCGTTGTCGACGTCCTGAGCCTGGAGGAACCGGCCGGTCGGACCGGGGCCGGTCGCCTCGGAGACCGAGATCGACTGAGCCGTCATGGTCGGAGGATCGTTGACCGGCGTCACGGTGATGTCGATCGTGCCGGTCGCAGCGTTCCCGGCGTCGTCGACCACCTGGTAGGCGATGCGATCACGGACGGACTCACCACCGTCGTGCACGTAACGGAGGCGACCGTCGACGAGAGTTGCGGTTCCCGAGCTGCCCGGGTCCACGACGAACGAGAGTCGAACCGACCCACCTTCAGGGTCGGCGTGGAGTCCTGATGGATCGAGCTCGATGGTCCCGCCCTCGTCGACCGTCGCGGTCGACCCCGCTCCGGCCGGGGCTTCGTTCTCGTCCACGACGCTGATGTCGACGAAGGCGACTCGATCCTGGCCACCTTCGGTCCAACGGACCTCGACACGATGGCTGGGCTCGGTCTCGAAGTCGAGCGCGTCGGCGACGACGACGGCACCGTTCGACAGGGCGAAGAGCGACGAACTGTCGAACAGCTCGGGCACCGTGCCTTCATCGACCGCATCCGGATCGAAGACCGTGGTCACTGTCGCACCCGCCGGCGCTCGTTCCGGAATCGTGGCGGACAAGAGGTCAGGTCGGGCAAGGCCGGCTCGGCCGATGACCCGCACCTCGTGGGTACGCGTCGTCGACAGCTCACCGTCGCTGACCGTCACTTCGATCGCGTAGCTGGACGTTCCGCTGGGACCCGGGACGTAGTCCCGAACCAACGACAGCTCGCCTGTTGCCGGATCGATCTCGAAGGGGTGGTCGCCCTCGGCGATCGAGTACGTGAGGCCGGCACCCTCGGGGTCGACCGCAGCGACACCTTGGCCGGTGGGACCCTCGAACTGAACACCGGCGAGGATGAACTGCTGCGGGTCCATCATCGGCGCCGTGTTGTCCTCGAACGGAGCGGCAACTGCCTCGGGCACCGACGTCGGAGGCGGCGGCGCGATCTCCGGGCCGGTCGCGACCACTGCTCCGACGGTCGTCGTGACGGCAGCGACGCCGCTGATGACCGGCTGCGCGACGGAGCCGACGGGGATCTGGCGGAACGCAGGCAGGCTGGCGAACCAGGCGGCACGCCCACCGACGCGGCGCAGGTCACCGAGGCCGATCTCGAGGAAGGCACGAGCGACAGCGGGGTCGAACTGGGTGCCGGCGTTGTCCGACACCTCCTTGCGGGCGACCTCGGCCGGTAGCGGCTTCTTGTACGAGCGCGTGCTCGTCATGACGTCGTACGCGTCGGCGACCGCCACGATGCGGGCGGCGAGCGGGATCTCGAGACCCTTGAGGCCGTTGGGGTAGCCGGAGCCGTCCCACTTCTCGTGGTGACCGTCCGCGGCGTGTCGCCACTCGCCGAGCCACTCGGCGATCGGCTCGAGGTACTTCTCGGACTCAGCGGGGTGCTGGGACAGGATCTTCCACTCGTCCTCGGACGGACGTCCCGGCTTGTTCAGGATCTCCGACGGAACGTCCAACTTGCCCATGTCGTGGAGCAGCGCGGCCCAGCGGAGCTTGTCGAGGTCGCGGCCCTCGATGCCCATCTGCTCGGCGATGAGCTCGGAGTAACCGCGTACGCGTTCGGAGTGGCCGCGCGTCATCTTGTCGTGCTTGGCGAGCAGGCCGATGAGATCGAGCATCTGCGCCGAGACTGCGTCCTCGCCGATGAGCTTCACGCCTTCCCGCTGGATCGACTGGATCCGCTTTTTCGTCGAGGTGATCGTGCCCGCCCGCAGCGCCGTCTTGAATCGGCTCGGCGTCTGGTCGGGGAACACGAGCGACAGCTGGAAGAGCATCGCGAGCGGGCTGGCGCGACGGATGAAGAGGTCGACGAATCGCACGACGCCGGTCGCCAGGATGACGAGGCCGAGCCACCAGATCCATCGGTTGACGCCCAGGCGCGCCGGCGGAATCGCGGCCGACGCGTACAGGCCGAACAGCACGGAGGCGAGGATGGGCAGACCGATGATGACGACGCGGATCAGCGTCGCCGCCCACGGCTTCGCTTCCCAGGAAGCCTGGGAGCGTTCCTTCGACATCTGGGTAGGTCCCTTGCCCACCTTCTCCAGATCGGACGCAGCGTCGCAAATGAAAGCCTGATCAGTCGATCTTCAGGCGAAGTCAGCGTCGGACGATGGTGCGCGAGTTCCGGGGTCAGGCCGTGCTCGGTGCCGGCGCGGGCTTCGACGCCGAAGTTCGCTTGAGCTCGTACATCGCCACGTCGGCCTCACGAAGGAGCGCCCGAAGCGACTGGCCCTGTGTGAACGTCGCAGTGCCGACACTCACCCCGAGCCGCACCGACCGCGAGCCGAGAACGATCTCGTCGGCCACCGCGGCGCGAAGTTCCTCCGCAGCGGCCTCCAGACGTCGCGTGATGTCGTCTGCTGACGTCGGTTCACCGGTGACCACGACGACGAACTCGTCGCCGCCCATCCGAGCGAGGAGCTCGCCTTCGCCGACGACGGCTTGGAAGCGCTTGGCGACCACGACGAGCACGTCATCGCCCGTCTCGTGACCGTGTGTGTCGTTGACGGCCTTGAAGCCGTCGAGGTCGAGATACAGCACGCCCTGCACCTGGTTCGGTGACGCGTCGATGGCCTCTTCCAGCCCGACGCGGTTGTAGAGGCCGGTCAGGTGGTCGGTGTTGGCACGCTCGGCGAGCGTCTCGGACCAGGACTCGAGCGCAGCCACGCGATCGAGCTGATCCGCCGCGTTTCGAGCGCTGCCCACGGCGATCTCGATGGCGTCGATGCCCCACCATGCGGATGCTTCGTCGTGGAACCAGTACCGGACCACCTGCGAGCGCTCCGGGATGGCAGCCACGACACACGCGGCCGGTCCACAGCTGCGCACGGCGTCGCCGTCGTGGAGCGTCGCCGTCGCCTCCGTCCCCGATCGGGACCGAACGAGGCCGAGGCCAGAGGCTGCGGCGAGCCCACTCCCGCGAGCCGACAACAGCAGCGGGCGCTCGTCGTCCAAGAACCACAGTTCCGTGTGGCTGGCGCCGACACCTTCGCCGAGCGCGACGAGCGCAGTGTCGACCTCGGACTCCGAGGTCGCAGCGCTCATCGCGCGAGACTGCGAGCCGGCTGTCCTCATGGCCATCGCTCGCGAGATCGCGTCGCGCCGTGACGCGGCAGCGACCTCGAGCGTGTCGCCGATCCGGGCAGACCACGCGATCAGTGGCGATCCGAAGGCAAACGCAGCCAACAGCTGTTGCAGACCGAGGCTGAACGACGACGCGCCGGTTTCGGGGTCGAGGACGAGCACGGCGATGTAGGCCGTCGACGACGCGACCCACACGATCAGCGCAGCTCGGCCGGAGTGCACTGCGGCGCCGACCATCGGCACGAGGAGTGCGATCCACACCAGCGGCGTCGCGACGGCGTCGACCACGACCATCGCGGCGAGCGCCAGGATCACATCGACGAAGATCCGGAAGGGCCGAAGCCGCGGCTCACGGGCGGTGGACGACCAACGGCGATGCATCTCCATCGCGACCGACAGCACAGCAACGCCGATCACGACCGAGGACGCCAACGACGAGGGGGCGTCGGCTCTGCTGACCATGACGGCCACGAGGACGGCGAGCGCCAACCTCGACGCCGCCAACGCACCGTCGATGTCGACCCCGTCGAAACGTGTCGCCACCTTCGAGAGGTCGTTGGGGGTCGTACCGGTCACCTGACTCCGATCGGCTCGAACGGCCCGAGGTTCAAGGCATCGTCGAGGATCAGCAGCAACGAGCCCGCGACCCCTACAGATGCGACTGACATCGTCCGAAGGTGTGGGGTGGAGCGACATCCGATCGACGATCACGACGCCGGCGCGCCGACACCGCTGCGCCGAGTCGTCGACGGCCGACGTCGCCGCGCGCTCGGCGTCGCGGTGGCGATGTCGATCGTCCTCGTGATCGTCATCGGTGCCATCTTCACGATGGCCGATGCTGCGCGAGCGGTCTCGACCGATGCTGCTGAGCTCCACTCGCTCGATCTCACCGCCAGGTCGGTGGACGAGGCAGCGCACCAGGTCGCCGCAGCACTCCTGCTCGACGGTGAACCGGACCAGGCAGCAGCGGCCCTCGATGCACGAGGCCGGGCGCTGACAGCACTCGACGACCTGTCCTCGGTGGTCGGTTCTGGGGTGGTCGCCGATCTCCCCGAGCTGCAGCCCTTCATCGCGGCGGCACGAGACACCCTCGACGGCGATGCGGTCGCGGCCAACCGGTTCAGACAGCTGACGGACCGCACGAGAGCAGCCTTCGCAGCCGAGCAGAGCGATCTCCTCCAAGCGATCGACGATGCCAACGACCGGCTTCGACGCATCGGTGCACTCGGCGGCTTCGCCGTCGCGGTGATGGTGCCGCTCTCGGCGGCGTACCTGTACCGCCAGCTCGCTCACCGCAGCGACGAGGCGATGGAGCTCGACGCCTCGATGCGGACGCGGGTGGCCTCGATGACCGCAGCCGACCGCCGACGGCTGCGCACGGCGACTGCCGGCCGACCGGACCACGATGCCGTGCTGGCTGAACTGCGGATGGATCTCGAGCTCGGCCTCGGCCGGTTCGCCTCGGAGCCGTCGGCCGTCGACGTCGAGCAGTTGGCCTCCGACTTCCCCCTGCTGAACCTCGACAGCGAGCATCGGCTCCCGCCCGCCCACGCCGACCCGGTCGCGCTGCAGGCGTCATTCGCCGCGATCAACGAGCTCGCATCGCTCGTAGGAGGTCGCGCCGTCGATCTCGACGCGACGCACGCTGACGGCCAGCTCACCATCTGTTGTGCTCTCGGGAGCGGACCTCCGGAGCCGACGACACAAGCCCGCATCGTCGCGACGTCGCGAGTCGTCCACCGCGCTGCCGCCGCTGCGGGCTGGACCAGCCACATCAGTTCGGATCTGCAGCACGTGGAGCTTCGTGGACCGTCGGCGTCGCGAGTACCGGCCGAGGAATCGGTGTGAGCCGGCCCAGTCGTCGACGGCTGGTCGCCGTGGCGGCGTGGTTCGTGATCAGCGCCACCTTGACGTTCTCGAACCTGTCAACGGCCTCGGGTGCGACGACGATCACCGTCGACACCACTGCTGACGGAGCCGACGCGAACGTCGGGGACGGCGTCTGCGCGACGAGCGCCGGCACCTGCTCGCTGCGCGCTGCCATCGAGACGTCGAACGCCCTGGCCGGCATCGACACGATCGTCTTCGCGATCCCCGACGGCGATCCGGGCTACGACGCTGCCAGCACTCGCTTCGACATCGTGCCGTCGTCCAGCCTGCCGACGATCTCCGACACCGTGGCGATCGACGGGTCGACCGCCGTCCAGTTCGCTTCGGTCGGTCGACCGGTCGTGCGCGTCACCGGCGCTGCTTCCGGCCTGACTGTGTCCGCGGTCGGCTCCAGCATCACCTCGCTGTGGATCGACGGCGGTGCCGGCGTCGTCGTGGACGTCGATGCCGTCACCCTCACAGGCAACGCCGTCACCAACGCCGGGGGCGACGGCATCCAGATCGACGGAGCCGCAGGCATCGCCATTCGCAACGGCTGGGTCGGTCTCACCCCGGGCGGCTCTGCAGCCGCCAACGCCGGCAGCGGCGTCTTCGTCGACAAGTTCAGCTCCAACGCGACCGTCACCGGCAACGTCATCGCCAACAACGGTGGTGCCGGCGTCGGCTTCGCGGTGAACGCGGACACCGGGACCTCCGTGGTCGGCAACTCGATCCGTTCGAACGGCGGTCTCGCGATCGACCTCCGCAACGACGGCGTGACACCGAACGACACGGGCGACGGGGACCCAGGTCCCAACGGCCTCCAGAACCATCCGATCGTGGGCGCCGGCTACACCAGCCAGACCGGAACCCATGCGTCGCTCTCGCTGGACACCGCCATCGGCGTGTACCGCATCGACCTCTACTCGGTCGGAGCTCCGGATCCGTCGGGACACGGTGAGCTCGACGTGCACCTCGGTTCGGCCGTCGTGGATCTCGCGGTCACGCCATCGCCCTTCGACGTCTCCGTCAGCGGAGTGGCGTCCGGCAGCGTGGTCGCGACGGCGACCGTCTGCCTCGACCCGTCCTGTGGCGCCCTCGGTTCGACCAGCGAGGTGTCAGCTGCGGCCCTGCTGCCGGTCGATGCGGCCCCCATCATCGACCCGGCAACGGATCCCATGTCGGCTCCCGAGGCTGTGGTCTCGTTGGACCTCGCCGCGACCGACCCCGAGGGGACGAACCTCACGTGGGACGTCACGGGTCTCCCGGCTGGGCTGAGCCACGTCGACGGGCGAGTCTCAGGCACGATCGATGCAGCCGCCACCGGGGTCGTGCACAGCGTCGAGGTGCGTGTCACCGACGAGGCCGGCAACGAGACGACCATGACCTTCGACTGGACGGTCGCCACATCGGCCACCACGACGACGCAACCGCCGACCACGACGACCACCACCGCCGCACCCACGACCACCACGAGCATCGCCCCGACGTCGACGACCATCGCCCCGACCACTGCGCCGCCGACGACCACTGCGCCCACCACGACACCGACCACGGTTGCACCGACGACCACCATCGTCGTCGCCCCCGTGACGAGCGCACCAGCCACCACCTCACCAGCCACGACTGCCCCAAGCACCACCTCCACGACGTCGACCACCACGACGGCTGCGCCGACCACGACCACCTCCACGACGTCACCGACGACCTCCACGCCGGCCGAGCAGGAACCCGACGAGGCCGCAGCGACGGGAGATTCGAGTGGCGCCGGTGGGCTCGGCGGCTCCGACGGACTCGCACGAACCGACGCTCCTCCACTCCGAGACACGGCGATCGGACTGCTCACGGCCAGCGCCACCGCAGCGCCGACCCCGGTGGACGACAGTGCTCCCGGCCTCTTGGGCACCATCCTGGCGTTGATCTCCCTCGTCCAGGAGGCCGAGGTCGCGACGTGGCCGCTCGCTCTGTCGTCGGCAACGGCCTTGGCTGCGTTGCTCCTCCTCGCCTGGCAGTGGTGGACGGTTCGCCTCTACGTGCTCGACGTGGACGACCTCCTCGTTCGCACGCCCGCCGGCGACACACTGCGCCTGTGGCGATCGGATGCGGCCATGTGGGGTCGGCGGCGTCCCGGAGGCAAGGTCGTCGATCTCGACACCGCCATCGGCCACGCAGTGGCACCGCTGGCAGCGCTGGCTCTCGTCACCGACGACGGAGAGCACCTCCTCGCCCGAGACGCCTGATCCAGTTCCCCGGCGGCGTCAGGCACGGCGTCAGGCCACTTGCCGGCAACGTGACAGGATGCCGAGGTGGCCTCGGATACCGACTGGATCGACACCATCGTCGGTGCGGTCGCTCGACATGACTCCCGCCGCGTCCATCGAGCCGTCTTCCTGCCGGGAGTCGGGACGCTGGCAGCCGCCAGTCCTGCCCTCGCAGCAGAGCTCGACGATCCAGCCACACGGCTCCTCGAACTGGCAACGGCGGCCGGCGTCGACCTGACGATGGATGCCGGCTCGGATCCAGCACAGGGAACCTGTGTGCTCGGCTACGAGACGATGACGTTCACCGCTGCCTGCGTCCATGGCCCCACCACGGACAGCGGCCGGATCACCATCGCCACGATCTGCCCGGCCGACAACGACTTCCAGGATCCGACGCCCGAGCGGCCTCCCATCGAGGAACTCACCTTCGTCCACGACCGGGCGAACACCGTCCTCATGGCCGACGGTCGCCTGTCCAGAGTCGGCATGAACCCACTCGACGAGGTCGGGACGAACGGCTGCCTTCAAGTCCATCCGATGGACCTTGATGACCTGATGGGTCTCGTGCGAGACGTCATCGAGGGCGTCACCGACGAGGCCGTGTTCCAGGTGCGAGCGATCGGCCCCGGTGAGCGGTGGACTCCTGTGCTCGGCCGGGCCCGCCCGCTGGCAGGAGGATCTGCTGCGTACGTGGCCACCTACACGTTCGACCCTGGCGACAGGAAGCACATTCCCGACGGCGCGCTCACCGATGCCGAGCGCGAGGTCGTACGACTCCTGTACGGAGGGCAACGGATCCAGCACGTTGCGAGGACACGCGGTGTGTCTGTGAGGACGGTTCGCAATCAGCTGAGCTCGGTGTTCCGAAAGCTCGGCGTCGGCGACCAAGCGGAGCTGCTCCAGCGCTACGTGGCACCGCCACGTCAACGGCAGCCGTCCTGAGCACCCGCGGCGGCGAGGCTGTCACGCAACAGCACCGACGCCCAGCCCGAAAACGACGACGAGCGCCCCGAGGGCGCTCGTGTCGAGTGGGCGATACAGGAGTCGAACCTGTGACCTCTTGCGTGTCATGCAAGCGCGCTAACCAACTGCGCCAATCGCCCGTGGAGCGATCAAGGTAGCACCTCCGCGGCGTCGTCCACCACCGACTTGCGACGAAGTTTCCGCCATCGAGTTCGAGGCCGGACGCGCAACGGGCGGGTGATCACTCACCCGCCCGTGATGCAGAGGTGCCGACCGGAATCGAACCGGTGTACACGGCTTTGCAGGCCGCTGCCTAACCACTCGGCCACGGCACCCGAGTTCGACCATCGTAGCCGCTGGCCCGCTCGACACCGTCCGACTTCGACCCCCGAACCTGAACTCACGATGCGTGGTTGTTCACCACTGTGTGTGGTGCTACGGTCACTCCCGGATACCTGACGGATCGAGTCGAGCTGGCAGCGAGTCGCCCAGCTCGACATCGGGTTCCGCCGTGGAGCTGCGCTGAAAACGGGGTGTGCACCTCCACGGCGGAACGGGTCTCCCTTGCCGCCTCGGTCGAGCGGCCGTCTACGGTCGGCGATACCGAACCGAGGGGGTCGACATGGACAGTGACGCGACCGAGCACACACCGGACGACGTCCCGACACCGCTCGAGGGCCTCGAGTCGCTCGCCGCGGTTGAGGTCGAGACCGCACCCGGCCAACGACACGTCGAGATCTACACGATGAAGGGGCTGTTGACCTTCCATCGCCACGGTCCCCTCGATGCCGAGAACGTGGTGCTCATGTGCGGCGGTGCGATGGGTGGCGTCCTCGGCCCAGCCGATGCGTTGTTCTTCGAGCTCGCCGAGTTCTACGCCGCCCGAGGAATCGGCACGGTCCGAGTCGGCTATCGCCGCCCGAACGACCTCGGCGACTGCCTCCACGACCTCGCCGCGGCAGCGGATCTGTGCACTCGTTCCGGCGCCACACGATTCATCACGATGGGCCACAGCTTCGGCGGCGCCGTCGCCCTCAACGCCGGCATGGCCTTCCGCGACCACTGCGCCGGCGTGGTGCTGCTCGCGACCCAGTCGGCCGGGTGCGAGCACGCAGATCAGATCGGCGACACCCCGCTGCTGCTGCTCCACGGCGACACCGATCACATCCTTCCCCACATGGCGAGCGAGATGGTGCGGATGATCGCCGGCACCGGGGAACTCGTGATCCTCCCCGGCGCGGGACATCTGCTCACCGAAGCCGCAGCCGAGCTCCGCACTCGGCTGAGTTCGTGGATACCGGAACAGTTCGATCGCCACATCGCTGCCGGAAAGCCGGCGAGTTGACCGTGCCGGTTCCCGCCGTTCCGACCTCGATCGGGGAACTCACCGCGCAGTGGCTGTCGGCAGCGCTCTCGGCCGCTGGGCAGCCGCTGACGGTCGACCGCGCGAGCACGGGTTCCGTGACCCTCGGGACCGGCTTCCTCTCGACGATGCTCCGCGTCGAGCTGACCTATGCAGGCGCACCCGGGCCGGCGAGCGTCGTGGTGAAGCTCCCGGCGCACGAGGCCGGAGCCCGACAGGTGGGTGAGCTGCTGCAGGTCTGGCCCCGCGAGGCCCGCGTCTACGGCGACCTCGTCCCCGAACTCGGCGGACGTGTCGCGGTCCCGCGCTGTTGGTACAGCGCTGCTGAC
>JAHDHM010000272.1:3172-5251 GCA_020631315.1 Acidimicrobiales bacterium | reverse complement strand
TTCGACGACCCCGCTCCGGGCGAGGTGCTGGTGCGCACGTCTGCAGCGGGCGTGTGCCACAGCGATCTGCACTTCGTCGAGGGTCACTACGCCACGGACCTGCCCGTCGTGCTCGGTCATGAGTCGGCCGGCGTGGTCGAGGCGATCGGCGACGGCGTCACCCACGTCGTGCCGGGTGATCACGTCATCACCTGCATGACCGCCTTCTGCGGCAACTGCCGAGAGTGCGTCCGGGGTCGACCGCAGCTGTGCGAGTCACCCGGAGCAGACCGTGCCGACGGGGAGCCGCCACGAATCATCGGCAGCGATGGCCAGTCGATCGGACAGCTCTACTCGCTCGGCTCTTATGCCGAGGCGATGCTCGTCAGCGAACGCACGGTCGTGAAGATCCGTGACGACATGCCGCTCGACCGCGGCGCGCTCATCGGCTGCGCGGTCATCACCGGCTTCGGTGCGGTCACCAACACCGCCCGGGTGCCGCTCGGCTCGACCGTCGCCGTCATCGGCTGCGGCGGCATCGGCCTGTCGAGCATCCTCGGCGCCGTGGCGTCGGGTGCGTCGATGATCATCGCCATCGACGTCCGGGCCGACAAGCTCGAGACCGCCCGAGCGTTCGGCGCCACTCACTTGGTCGACGCCTCGGCGGTCGACCCGGTCGAGGCCGTGGTCGAGCTGACCGACGGGGGAGTGGAGTTCTCGTTCGAGGCCATCGGCCGGGTCGCCACCGCAGAGCAGGCGTTCCAGATGCTGCGGCCCGGCGGCGAGGCGACCGTCATCGGCATGGTCCCCGAAGACGCCGACATGAAGGTCCGCGCCTCCGAGCTGCTGTTCGAGAAGACGTTGCGTGGCTCGAACATGGGCTCCAACCGGTTTCGGGTCGACATGCCGATGCTCGTCGAGCGCTACCTGGCGGGATCTCTGCCCCTCGACGAGATGATCAGCCGCCGCGTCGGCCTCGACGATCTCGACGAGGCATTCGCCGCGATGTCGTCCGGCGAGGTCGCCCGCACCGTCATCATCTTCTAGGGCCGGGTCTGCTGACCGCTAGTTCCGGAAGGTCACCGATTCGGTCAGCGTCGCACGCTCGGTGCGCGCCGTGTTCACGCCCATGTCCGGGTCCTCGAAGCCGAAGCTGAGGCCGAACAGGATCTTGATCTCGGGTTCGAGCCCGAAGACCTCACGGGTGAAGTCCGGCCAGGCAGCGAGCGTGCCCTGCGGGCAGCTGGCCAGACCGTTGGCGGTCATGGACAGCATGAGTGTCTGGGCGTAGATGCCGATGTCCGCGGCCGTGGCGAGCCCGAACGTCTCGTGCATGCCGAAGAACACGACGTGGGGTGCGTCGAACAGCTCGTAGTTGCGTCGGGCCGCCCGCTGGCGTCCGGGCCGGTCCTCCCACTCGATGCCCATGGCGCCGTACATCGCCCTCGCACACGCCCGCTTGCGGTCCATCCACACACCCGGCGTCTTGCCGTCCGGTGTGTGGTCACGGTTCTGGTCGATGCCGGCGTCGAACCGCTCGAGGAATCCATCTCGCAAGGCGTCACGTGTCGCACCAGAGGCGACCAACACGTGCCACGGCTGCACGTTCGTGCCCGACGGCGCCCATCGGGCATCGTCGAACACCTTCTCCAGCAGCTCCTGGGGCACCGGGTCGGGTCGGAAGCCTCGGATCGAGTGACGGCTGCGCACGAGCGAGGCGAACGCCTCGGCGGTGTGCTGGTGGTCGATGCCGGATTCGATGTCGTTGCCGGAGTCGGTCATGAGGTCAACGTACGGAGCCGATGCGACGAGCAACAAACGGGCGGGGACCCGGTGGGGCGGGCTTCGCTCCGCCGGTGCGCCAGTACTCTCGTGCGCCATGGCTGGAGGACTGGTTGGACTGCTCGACGACGTGGCTGCGCTGGCGAAGCTTGCGGCTCGCTCCATCGACGACGTGGGGGCTGCTGCAGCCAAGGCCAGCAGCAAGGCCGCCGGCGTGGTCGTCGACGACGCCGCCGTCACGCCCGCCTACGTGCAGGGTCTGGCCGCGGATCGTGAGCTGGCGATCATCACGAAGATCGCCATCGGCTCGATCAAGGC
>JAHDHM010000272.1:0-3162 GCA_020631315.1 Acidimicrobiales bacterium | reverse complement strand
GATCATCCTGATGTGCGGCGGCACGGTCCTCTGCTACGAGGGCGCCCACAAGGTGATCCACAAGCTCAAGGGCGACGACCACGACCACGACGAGCCCGCCGTCGTGCAGGGTCCCGAAGCGGAGGCCAAGACCGTCGCCGGTGCGGTGCGCACCGACTTCATCCTGTCGGCCGAGATCATGGTGATCGCCCTCAAGGAGGTGCTCGACGAGAGCGTCGCCTCCCGCGCCGCCATCCTCGTCGTCGTCGCCGTGTTCATCACCGCCGTCGTCTACGGCGCGGTCGCGCTGATCGTGAAGATGGACGACGTCGGCCTCCGGTTGGCGAGCGGTGATTCAGCAACCAGTCAGCGGATCGGCCGAGGGCTCGTCGCCGGCATGCCGAAGCTCCTCACCTTCCTGTCCGTCATCGGCACCGCCGCGATGCTCTGGGTCGGCGGGCACATCCTCATCGTCGGCGCCGAGGAACTCGGCTGGCACTGGCCCTACGACGTGGTCCACGACGCCGAACACACGGTCGAGGGCGTCGCCGGCATCGGCGGGCTACTGGCGTGGCTCGTGAACACGGCCATCTCGGCCGTGGTCGGCCTGGCCGTCGGCTTCCTCGTGGTGCAGGTCGTCGAGCGCCTTCCTTTCCTGAACCAGCACCACAGCGCTGACGATGGGCACGGCGAGGGCGCAGCCGCTCACTGAGGCAGCGAGTTCGGTTGGTCGGAGCGGTCGTGTCTCGCATGTCACATGAGTGGAGTGACTGATCACTCCAAAAGGCCGCTAGGTTGTCGTCGTGAAGCACCGCCCCGAGGACATCCTCGACGCCGCCATGCGACTCTTCGACGCCGAGGGCGTCGGCGTGTCGACCAGCAAGGTCGCCAAGGCCGCCGGCGTCGCCAACGGGACGTTGTTCAACTACTTCCCGTCGAAGCAGGAGCTCATCGACGCGCTGTACGTGCGCCTGAAGACCCAGCTCGGCCACGCCCTCGGCGACATCGACGAGACACTGCCGCTCCGCGACCAGACCAAGCAGATCTGGGACCGCTGGATCGCCTGGGGTCGAGCCAACCCCGAGGCCAGGCGGGTCTCGCGTCTGCTGCACGAGTCGGGCCTCGCCAGCCCCGACGCCGCGTCGTCCGTCGACGCCGCGCTGGCCGCGCCGATGGGCGTGCTCGAACGGCTGGGTGCCTCCGGCGAGCTGGCCGACCTGCCGCTCGACTACATCGGCGCCATCACACAGGCCCACCTCGAACTGGCTGTCGACGTCCAGCTCCCGCCGGGCCCCGACGGCACCCACCTCGCCGCCTTCCACGACCGGGCCTTCGAGGCCATGTGGAACGCCATCGCGGCGCCAATCGATCTGAACATCCCCCAGGAGACACTCGCATGACCCAGAAGGTCCTCGTCACCGGCGCGTCCGGGTTCATCGCCAAGCACATCACCCGTGAACTGCTCGAGAACGGCTACTCGGTCCGAGGCACCGTCCGTTCGGCCAAGCGCCAGGGCGAGATCGAGGCGCTCTTCCCGGACGCCGATCTCGAGTTCGTCACGCTCGACCTCACCTCCGACGAGGGCTGGGACGAGGCCATGGCCGGCGTCGACGTGCTGATGCACACCGCGTCGCCGTTCCCCGCCGCCGATCCGAAGGACCCGCAGGAGCTCATCCGTCCGGCCGTCGACGGCACCCTGCGAGCCGTGAAGGCCGCCCAGGCCGCCGGCGTCAACCGGGTGATCCTCACCTCGAGCTGCGCCGCCATCTACAAGAGCAAGGGCAAGGCGCCCGAGGCCGTCTCGACCGAGGACATGTGGACCGATGCCGAAGCCGACCACGTCTCGGCCTACGAGGCATCGAAGACGCTGGCCGAGAAGGCGGCGTGGGACTTCGTCGCCGAGCATCCCGAGATGCAGCTCACCACCATCAACCCCGGTGGTGTGTTCGGCCCGGCGATGGACACCAACTTCGGCACCTCGCTCGAACTGGTCGAGCAGGTCTTCAACGGCGACTTCCCGATGTACCCCGACATGAACCTGCCCATCGTCGACGTCCGCGACGTGGCTCGCATGCATGTCCGTGCGATCAGCACCCCCGAGTCGATCGGCCGTCGCTTCGCCGCGAACGCCGGTGCGCTGCACATGGTCGACTTCGCGAAGACGCTGGCCGACGCCTACCCGGACCGCAAGATCTCGACCCGCAAGGCCCCGAACCTGCTCATCAAGGTCATGGGCATGTTCATGCCGATCATGAAGCAGGCCGCCCACAACCTGGGCCGCAACGGCGACGTCACCGCCACGGCTGCCGAAGAGGTGTTCGGCTTCACCTACATCCCGTCGAAGGACGCGGTGCTGGCGTCGGCAGCGTTCGTCGCTGAGTGATTCAGCGTTTGTGGCGGCCAAGTAGGTCAGCGGTCGCCGGCGATCCAGCCAGTTGCCGCACCGCCTCGAGGTGGTGCAGCAGGCTGTGCTCGTTGTCGCCGAGCAGGATCGTCGGGGTGACGCCGGCGTCGATGTTCGCCTGAACCGACACGGCCGCGGCGAAGTCCTCGCCCGGGACGGTCTCGATGACCCGCTCCCAGTTGCGGTCCCACAGGTCGGTCTCGCCGGCGCGCTCGACGGGCACGAGCATCGTCATCCGGGCGACGGTGCGGTTCGGCTCCGTCGGGTGCGGGCGTAGCGAGAACAGCTCGATGTGACCCGCCTGCCACTCGACCACCGTGCCCGGCACGAGTACGGCGGTGGCGGTCATCCGCGAGAGGATCTCCCAGTCGTCGCGGTCGGCGTCCTGCATCTGGGCCAACAGTCGGTTCTTCGG
Source organism: Acidimicrobiales bacterium (assembly GCA_020631315.1). The sequence continues at coordinate 364 of JAHDHM010000272.1, read as the reverse complement.
GATCCAGGTGACGATGTGCGGCCCGTGCAGGTGGGTGGCGATGAGGTTGGCCGGGAAGTGCGGGGCGATCGTCTCCCGGTGCAGGTACTTCAGGTGGTAGAGCTCCATGAAGCCGTCGGTCAGCAGCTTCCAGTTGCAGGGCAGCTCGTGTTCTTCGACGACGTGATGGACCATCCCGCCCATGCCGAGATCGGCGAGGAGCTGATCCATCGACTCGCCGAGCCACTCGGCGACGGACGCCGGTGAGCTGTCGGTCGGCGCAGGCGTCACCCACACGACGCCGTGACGTTCCTCGGCGGGCAGTTGGGTGAGGCCACGCTCGCACGGTTCGGTCGAGAACAGATCCTTGTCGGCGACCGCACGC